>NZ_JAAATZ010000001.1:2792500-3092500 GCF_010119235.1 Flavobacterium phycosphaerae
TTAAACCATTATCCAATAACGTTTCTAATTCATGTAAGAAACTAAAGGTTCTGGCATCGGCAATTTCAGTTTTGAATTCGGAGATGTTTTTCATCGTAGCGTTTTGTGTGCCAACTACTTTGGTACCAAAATCAACCATAGCGGTTACTTGGTAATCCTCTGAAGGCATTAACAAAATTTCGCTGCCTGTGCTTTCATCAGTGAAAGAGATAACCTCTTTTACTACGTAATATTTGCGTTCCGCCTCTTGCTCTACTATGCCGGCTTTTTCAATGGCTTCTACAAAAAATTTGGAAGAACCATCCATAATAGGCGGCTCCGATTCGTTTAACTCAATAATCACGTTATCCACATCACACCCTACAAAGGCAGCCAGTACGTGTTCTGAAGTTTGAATTTTAACCCCTAATTTTTCAAGGTTGGTTCCTCGTTGTGTGTTCACCACATAATTGGCATCCGCCTCGATAACAGGACTTCCTTCTAAATCTACTCTGACAAAAGTATAACCGTTATTAATCGGTGCCGGTTTAAAAGTCATTTTGACTTCTTTTCCCGTGTGAAGTCCAACGCCCGTAAGCGAAATCTCGTTTTGGATGGTTTTTTGTTTAACCATGGGTATGCTATTTTAAGTTTAGGTTTAATCCGTTGCGCGCTACAAGCAGCTTATGCTTCGGGTGTATTATTCTTTTTTAATTCCTCAATATCAGCCACAATCTTAGGCAGGTTTCTGAAATGCACATACGATTTACTGAAATCACCATAATTAAAGGCAGGTGACCCTTGTATGACTTCTCCGTCCGGAATGCTTTTTCCGATACCTGATTGGGCTTGAACGCGTACATTATTACCAATGGTTATGTGTCCGGCAATCCCAACTTGTCCACCAATCATACAATTGCTGCCGATTTTGGTCGAACCTGCAATGCCGGTTTGTGCTGCAATAACAGTATTCTCGCCAATCTCTACATTGTGTGCTACTTGAATATGATTGTCTAATTTAACGCCTCTTCTGATAAAAGTTGTGCCCAAAGTCGCTCTGTCAATGGTCGAATTGGCACCAATCTCAACATCATCCTCAATGATTACGTTGCCAATTTGTGGAATTTTATTAAAAGTTCCGTCTTCTGTTGGTGCGAAACCAAAACCGTCAGAACCTACTATGCATCCGGAGTGGAAATTACAATTATTCCCTATTTCGGTTTCTGAATATATTTTTACACCGGCAAAAAAGATACAATTATCGCCAATTTTTACGTTGTCGCCAATAAAGGTATTGGGGTAAATTTTTACGTTGTTGCCAATAACCACATTTTTACCAATATAACTGAAGCTTCCCAAGTATAGGTTTTCACCATAAATTACATTTTCAGAAATCACAGAAGGCTGTTCAATTCCTGATTTCATTAGTTTTACTTGGTTGTAATATTCCAATAATTTTGAAAACGATTGGTAGGCATCATCTACTTTAATCAAAGTGGTTTTGATTGCCTGTTCCGGTTCAAAAGTGTTATTGACTATGGTTATAGTAGCTTCGGTAGTGTAAATGAAATTCACATACTTAGGGTTAGCCAAAAAAGTCAGCGACCCTTCGGTACCTTCTTCAATTTTAGCCAATTTGAATACTTCGGCATCCGGGTTTCCCACCACTTCGCCTTCCAGAATTCCTGCTATTTGAGCTGCTGTAAATTTCATCTTATGCTATTTTGTTTTTCATAGGAATAAGATGGAACACACCAATTAAGAACCTGCTAAAAGAATCAAAAATGTTTGTAGTTCGTTTCATTGCCACAAAAATATAAAAAAAACGATTTTAACACCTATTTTTCTGAGAGTACTTTCGGAAAACAGATATAATATTTAGTCACCGGCTTAGACAAGGCTTTCAAATTCAATTGGTCCGAAGCTTCCACCACATCTTCTATGGTTCGGTCTTTCTTTAAAATGCGTATGGGTTCTGCCTCCTTGCTGTAGGCCTGATTCTTAATCTTGCCTTTAAAGATAAAATATTTAGCCTCTTGTTGGGTGATATTGTGGTCTTTTATAAAGCGAGTCGTCATGTCTTCCAACACTTCTTTCGGAAACTTTTCACTGTTGAGTTTTACTTTCGACAAATCGCGATTGATAATCATTTTACTCAAACTCGACAAGATAAAGTCGTCGTGATACTGCCAATTTTTCAAAGCGCTAATCACATCAAAATCATCCAATTGAGCAAACGTATTTAAATCAGTATCTGAAAACTTTTCTAAGGTAACTTTGTGCTTCATGAAGTACAGTAACGGGCTGCTGCATTCAACTCCAACACCTCTGTGCAATAACTCTTTTGCTCTTTGCAGGGTTTTGGTCAAAGTCAGTTCGGCCACCAAACTCGTTTTGTGCAAATAGGCTTGCCAATACATTAAACGACGTGCCATCAAGAACTTTTCTATCGAGTAGATGCCTTTTTCCTCCATCACCAAAACATCATCCACTACCGTCATCATCTGGATTAATCGGTCAGAATTAATGTTGCCCTCCGCTACACCCGAGTAAAAACTGTCGCGTTTCAAGTAATCCATTCGATCCATATCTAACTGACTTGAAATCAGCTGTAGCATGAATTTTCGATGGTATTCACCTTTGAATACTTGGATGGCTAAACTCAATCGCCCACCAAATTCTTCATTTAGCTTATTCATGAATAACAACGAAATGGCTTCGTGATTCACTTCTTCCACTATGCTGTGCTCCATGGCGTGCGAAAAAGGCCCGTGACCAATGTCGTGCAACAGTATAGCGATATACAAAGCATTCTCTTCGTCTTTTGAGATGGTAACTTCTTTAAAACGCAGTACTTCAACGGCTTTTTGCATCATGTGCATGGCGCCCAGCGCGTGGTGAAAACGGGTATGGTGCGCCCCCGGATAAACCAAATAAGACAATCCCATTTGCGAAATGCGGCGCAAGCGTTGAAAGTAAGGATGTTGAATTAAATCATACACCAACGTATCGGGTATGGTAATAAACCCATAAATCGGGTCGTTGAATATTTTTAGTTTATTGGTATTACTCAAAGCTAAATCGGTTTTCGTAAATGTAGGCATTTATACTAATTCCTTAAAATATTGCTTTAATAGTTTATCATTATCCCTTGTGGGAGTGAAAACTTCTAAGATAGCGGGGTGCTCATTTTGACTGAATAGCTCTTTTAACCCTTTGGCTAACGACTTTTTATCACTGGCTGTGGTATAGTTAAATCGGTACATTTTAGCCAAATGCTCGGCCGTCAAACAATGCGAGGTTTCAAAATAAGTATTGAAGGTATCATTTTCCTGATGCCCCGGCAATATCCTGAAAATACCGCCACCGCCGTTATTGACCAAAATGATTTTGAAATTTTTCGGAATATAATTGTTCCAAAGGGCATTGCTGTCATACAAAAAGCTAACGTCACCGGTAATCAAAACGGTTGGTTTTTGGCTTCCTACAGCTGCTCCTATGGCAGTAGAAGTACTGCCGTCAATACCACTGGTTCCTCGGTTACAAAATACTTCAATGGATTCGTCAATAGCAAACAACTGCGCGTATCGAATGGCAGCACTATTGCTGATTTGCAGTTGTATTTTTTCAGGCAAATGCGAAAGGATGGTTTCAAAAGCCAGCAAATCACAGAAAGCTAGTTCAGACAAATACGCTTTGTGTTTTATTTTTCTGGATTGCTGAATGGCTTCAAAGGTGGCTTTATAGTCACTTTCGACCTCTTTTACATGCGGCAAAAACTGTTTAAAAAACTGATTCGGTGTTACATGAAAATGCTTGGTTAAAATGCCAAAAGTATCGTAGGCTCTGAGCTCGTCAATGTGCCAATGGTGTCGAGGTTTATATTTTCGCAAAAAGGCTTTTACTCGTTTGGAAACAATCATACCGCCAAACGTAATCAAAATTCTTGGTTGCAATTCGGTAAATTCCTTTACCGAAAAAGGCGTAATCAAGTTGTCAATGTTATTGATAAACGATGGGTGGTGCAAATTAGAAGTCGTTTCAGTCATGATGAGCACTGACGGGAGTGCCGCCAGTTGATTCAACCATTGTTGCTCTATGGTATTAGGGAAATTCTCGCCTATCAGCACTAAGATTTTTTGACTGTGATTCCATAAAGTCGAAAAAGCAATTAGGTCTTCCACCCTAACCTGTCGGTGCACTTTAAACAAGCCGGTAACATTACAATCTACCGAAAGCTTGTTGATGGTTTCGTATAAAGGCTCTTCAAAAGGCGCGTTGATGTGTACCGGTCCTTTGTGGGCAATGGCTACATTAATGGCTTCATTGATAAAGACATCGTTTTCTTCAGAAGCTTCTTCGAGTAAATTGGCATTATAAAGCGAATGGTTCAAAAATACATTCTCCTGACGAATGGTTTGTCCGTCACCAATATCAATCTTATCATGGGGTCTATCGGCCGAAATGACTACCAGCGGAATTTGGCTGTAGAAGGCTTCGGCAAAAGCGGGATAATAGTTTAACAAAGCGGAGCCCGAAGTACAAACGACTGCCACCGGTTTTTGGGTTTGTTGTGCAATGCCCAGCGCAAAGAAGGCTGCACAACGTTCGTCAGCAATACTGTAACAACGAAAGTTAGGATTATTGGTAAAGCCTATGGTTAACGGCGCATTGCGCGAACCGGGAGAAATTATTATATCGTGAACTCCTTTGGCAAGACAGATTTCAATTATGCTCTGTGCTAAAGGTATTTTGGGATAGATCATTTATTTTTACTTTCAAAGAAACAAAGGTACAAAGGTTCAAAGTTATTTTTTACTTTTAACATTTAATTCTGATATGACCAAAATAGTCCTTAGACCCTACACCCCCAAAGATGCCGAACCCATAGTGGCCATCCTTAATTACTACATCGTCAATTCGACGGCTTTGTATGATTATACCCAGCGCACGCTCGAACAACAGCAGGCCATTTTTGAAGACAAACTAAGCAAAGGGTTTCCGGTTATCGTGGCTACTATTGACGACCGGTTGGTGGGTTTTGGGTACTACAGCGAATTTCGTTTCAGGGAAGCTTATAAATATACGGTGGAACATTCGGTTTATGTGATGCCCAACGAACACGGTAAAGGCATTGGTCACGTCATTATGCAGCGCCTCATCGACTTAGCCCGACAACAAAATCTTCATACCATGATAGCCGTGATTGATTCCGAGAACCAAAGCAGTGTGGCTTTTCATGAAAAATTCGGTTTCAAAACGGTAGCGGTAATCAAAGAAACCGGCTATAAGTTTGACCGCTGGCTGCACAGTCAGTTTATGCAGTTATTGCTGGAGTAGTATTTAGCAACCCACAGTCTTTTTTCTAAACAAAACAAACTATTCAATATGAATAAACAACTTCTACTTTTAATTTCATTGTCAATGTTTCTCTTTTCTTGTAACCGGAAAGAAAACAAAACTTCTGAATTTTTAAAAAGATACGATAAAATAAGACTTATCTCTTATGCCACTCACAGAGATGTTTACAGTAGCCAAGATGAGCTAAAAATAGAAAACGATACCATACGGATACCAAACCTAAAATTTATAGACAATGTTGTTTTAAACCCGCATTATGCTGAAAGAATAACCGAGGTTTTACTTTCTACAGCAAATGAATGTGTATTGGCTGATTGTTACAATCCAAGACATTTACTTTTATTTTACAAAAAAGATAAGCTAGTTGACTTTTATGAGTTTTGCGCAGAATGTGGCGGCAGCAGGCAATCAAAAAATATTAATTTCCCCGAATTTTGTACCGATAAAGGAGATAAACTTATAGCGATATTTAAAGAAATGAAACTGAAAAATGATGGTGAAGAAAAAGAAAATTATAAATACTTTTAACTGTTGCGCACCATAGTTCTATTTTATTTTCTTTAATCAAGTCTAAATCGAAAATTTGATTAGTATTGAGGCGGCTTAAAAAATGAGTAAACTTAACTACATTAATTGTAAGCATTTATGAAAAACCTTCGTTTAATAGTCCTATTTCTTATTGTTATATGCTTTACTTCATGTTATAGTTATAAGATTCCGAAGGAATACCGAAAACTCGAAAATAATACTTCGAAAAGAATGGTATATATTGTAAATCCATCGTTAAAAAAAGAATTAGCGATTTTATCTAATTCGGAATTATTTACGATAACTAAAGACAGCTCAAATGTTGATTTGAAAATAAAGCTTTATCCTATCAAAGAACAACACTATCCGGGTTGTTATGGAGGTTTACTTTCAACAATCACAATTGGACAAATACCTGTAACCTTTACCAATTTTTACTCATATCGTTTTGATGAAATAGAAAAAGGGAAAACTACTCAGAGAAAATTGGATTTTAAAATTAAGCGAAGAGTTTGGTTTTGGGATATGTTTTCTTTCAATAAAAGATTTGAAAAGAAAACCGGAAAAATGGTTTTAGCGGAATATCAAAAAATATAGTCATAACTGCTTACAACAGCGGTTCCAGATTATAACTACAATTGCTTTTCCTTAAATGGAAAATCGAAAAAAAATTTACATAACTTTACAGCTAACCACTAACCCTCCAATCCACTGTACGTTTAGTATCAATTTCCCAAAAACTGTATGGCAATATATCCTTTCATACTCATTTCAATTATAATCATAGTAATTTTTGTGGATCAAAAAACCAGTCATGATGATGCCGTAAAACAATTGAAATTACTTTATGACAAATTCAGTGATAAAATATTGTCCGTAAAAAAATCAGTAAAGAGTGAAACAGTTACTTCAGGGAGAAAAAATGTGGGCTATCTATTTAGAAAATGTGATTTAATTTTTCTGGAAAATGGCTTAGTCATAATTCCGTTTTATAATATTGGCAAATACAAAATTTACACTAATTTTTTCTTCATTAGTGACAACTCATTAGTTGGCGTTGGAAAATTAAAAAGATTTAATTTAAATTCTTTTGGAAATGATGTTTACATTGAATTTGGAGAATCAAGTTTTACATCGACAAATGTTGAGATTAGACTTAAAAACTTAACTCAAGAAGAAAAAAGCTTAATCAATATCCAGCAAACCACCAACAGCAGTTCAGCATCATAACTATAATCGCTTTTCTTAAACGTAAAATTCAAAGGGAATTTACTTATATTTACCACTAGCCACTAACCTTTCCGTCATTACGCTAAGCCGCTGTACGTTAGTAGCATTACACCGCAGTAACAGATAAAAAGAACCAGAATTTAAAAATAATTAAACAATGAATTTCCGAATTTTAACGTGTCTCATAGTAGTATCATCCTCAATCCATTTATTTTCTCAAGAAAGCGCTCCCCATTTAAAAGGTAAAGTCAAAATTTCTATCAAAGAAGGGACTTTTGATTGCGACTTAACCTTGAGCAATATTCCAAGAATTCAAGATTACTTGATTCGTTTAAATTCAGGTATGAATTTATTACACATCCGAAGTAAAAAACCAAATGACTTTGTTCCTATTTATGACAAATCAGATAAAGATTCAACATCTACCGGCGAATCCTCAGCCTATTATTTACCGGGAAATGCTAAAAACACCAAATTTCTACCCGAAGAATTGCAATTTAGATATGTTGGTAAATTTCCTGTAGCCAATGATACTATTGAAAATTTCTCCAGACAAGATTGGAAAGGAAATATTGCGTTTAACGGAATATCACTAAGAACTGACGGTCGGCAAAGTGCTTGGTATCCGATTATTTATGATGCCAAAAAAGATATTGTTTATGACAGAGTCGTCTATGATATTGAAATAATTTGCCCTGATTGTGCTACAATTTATGCCAATGGTAATAAGCCGGTAAGTTCAACTAATGCACATCTGAAAAGCAATGAACCCGAAGAAATAGCTTTGTTTTGCGGCAATTACAATGTCTTTGACGACAGCACTATTACTATTTTGAATCCGAAATTTCCGGAAGAAAAAATCAAACAATTTTCAACACTGGTTTCGAGTTATAAAAAATACTACGAACAAAAATTAAACATACCATTTAATCAAACCCCTACTTTCATCAACACTACGCCTACTTCAAAGAAAAACGGTTGGCTTTTTGTGGTCTATCCAACCATTATGGGGATTGGCTGGGGAGAAAATGGGTTAGCCGGAATATTTGAAGAAAAATCACAAAAATTCTACAAACCACTCATAGCACACGAATTAGGTCATTATTATTTTGGTACAATTAAAGTTTTTAATACTGAATTAGGCGATATGATGTCGGAAGGTTTTACCGAATATATGGCTTTAAAATTAACCGAAGAAAATCAAACCGAAAAAAACTATGATGAAGTAGTCGCTAGGAAAATTAAGGACCTTAAAGACTTTAAGCCAAATCCATTTGCTATGGTAAAATCAATAACCGATATAAGCGACAGAGAAACTTATGTGTACGATTATGCTCCGATCATTTTTATTGCCATTGAAAAAGAAATCGGAAAAAAGAAAATGTGGGAATGGTTAAAAAATATTTTAGAAACCCAAACAGCTTTCACGAACTATGACTTTTTGGTTTCCACTTTGAAAAGCACCTTAAAAAATGATAAAAAAACAGCATCGCTTATCAACGACTATTTTAATAGTCCAGAGGCAACAGCAAATGCCATAAAGAAAATAACCGAAAAGTAAAAACTGCCATCAAAACTGGTTCCGAACCATAACACAATGGCTTTCCTTAAATGAAATTAATATATCTTTACGTCAGAAAGGATCTCATAGCACTTAACCGTTACTGATGAGGCCATCAGTTCTATTAAGCGAAAGACAGTGTCTTTCGCTTTTTTTTATTTGCCGCTGGTACACCTGTTTCATCTCCTGACTCCCGTGTTAATCCTTTGCGGGGATGCTGTACTTGCAACTTATTTTTACTGCCCCATTCTACTCCCTAGCCCCATTGCCACATCAGAGTTTCACCATTTAAATCAGAATAAATTGGCGCGTTTATTTTTATTTTAAAAAAAGTGCCCAAAAAAAAGAGGCATTTTATTTTTTTAAAAAAAAGTGCGCCAAAAAAAATGGCATAATTTTTTCATGCAATAAAAACGCGCCAACAGTTGGCTTACTCATTGAAAACAAAATTGACAGCATATGAAAGAAGCATCCTCTTTAAGCAGTTACTTGGGACTCACCCAAGAAGACTTGGGCCTGATCCTAAACCTTAGCCGACGTCATATTTCTAACTATGAGTCGGGTTCACGCTCGATACCCACGGCATCGCTTGAATTGCTGTCGGCTATCGTTAGCTATGTCCATACTCCCGAGGCTACTCTCAATTCACCGGCTTTGGCCAAACAAAAAGAGCTAAAACTAAAAGCGCTGAATGACATGTTAGAAGATAATGATTTCCAACAAGATGGTCTCCAACGAAAGCTTACCCGTGCGGAAGCCAAATGTGAGAGCAAGTTAAAAGCCTTACTGACGGTAGAATTCATGGCGCAACGCGAAGAAAGCCAAGACAAAACCAATCAGGCCGTTCTGCGCAGCATAAACAGCAAAACCGAGAAGAGCCTGAAAGTGAACGGATGGATTTATATTTTTAGTACTCAATTAAAGCTTCATTGGCTCCAACAACAAAAAGCCCAATTGCAGGCCGAAATCCTTACCTTGAAACGAAACCTAAAAAAATAGTTTTTGAAAACAAGAGTTGAGGCAAGTGCAGCATTGAGTAAACTTGAGTATATTTACAAGTTATGCTACAGCTTTAAAACAACACTTATAGAAATGACAGAAATTGAAAGACATAAAACTGAAATTAAGGAAAATGGTTTTACAACCGTCGATAATATATATTCTGACCAAGAGATTGAGCAAATTTTATTCGCAATTGACCAGGCAGACAATAACAGAGAAACTTTCAGAAAATCATCTGATCTTTTCGCAATAAGACAATTTTTAAATGAAATTCCAACAACTACTAATTTGGTATTTAATGATAATTTGAAAAATCTTGTCAAACAAGTATTTGGAGACAATTATTTTGTTGTCAAAAGTATTTATTTTGATAAACCAGAAACTTCAAATTGGTATGTTTCTTATCATCAAGACTTAACAATTTCAGTTGATAAAAAAGTAGAAATTGAAAATTTTGGTCCATGGACAACGAAACAAAATCAATTTGCAGTTCAACCACCAATTGACATATTGGAAAACATTTTTACAATACGTATTCATCTTGACGAAACAGATGAAAATAATGGTGCTTTAAAAGTAATTCCAAAATCACATTTAAAGAAAGTTTATAGACCCGAAACTATAGCTTGGGATATAGAAAAAGAAACAACCTGCAATGTAAAAAAAGGCGGTGTAATGATTATGAAACCTTTGCTTTTGCACAGTTCAAGCAGGACAACAAACAATAAAAAGAGAAGAGTAATACACATAGAGTTTTCTAATCAAGAATTACCAACAGAATTAAAATGGGCGGAACGACTGAACTAAAAATAGCAAGCCGACCGCATAGCAGCGGCCTCGCGCAATAAAACGAAAAATCGAAAGGAAATTTATATATCTTTACCTCTAACCGCTAAACACCCCAATACGAATACGAAGCCGCGATACGGTGGCGGTACTATTGAGAAATACCGATTAAAAATGAACATTCCCAAAGTATTAATTTTCACCCGACTCTGTTTTGCTCCGATTATTTTAATACTGACCTATTACTATGGGGAGTCAGCGGCTAACTATATTTTAGCCCTAATGTATATTGGTTTATTCACCGATATTTTTGATGGTATCATTGCAAGAAAACAAAATATTTCCAACGAGCAACTAAGACGATTAGACAGTCAAATTGATATGCTGTTTTGGCTATCCATTGGCATTTCGACGTGGTTTTTAAGAAATGATCTTTTACGGGAAAACTTAATCGGTCTTTGGACAATAATGGGTATGGAAATGCTATGCTATGTCGTTAGTTTTATCAAATTTAAAAAAGAAACCTGTACCCATGCCATTTTATCAAAACTATGGGGCATTACTTTATTGATAGCCTTTACGGCTTTACTGGGATTTCATCAAGCTGGGTTTTATTTCTATCTGTGTGTGGTGGTGGGTTTCCTAGCGCATTTAGATGTAATTTTAATCATTCTTTTTTTACCCAAATGGACACATGATGTCCCTAGTTCCTACCATGCCTTGAAAATCAGACAAGGAAAAGAAATTAAAAGAAACAAACTGTTTAACGGATAATAACAGCGGTTTCGCTTAATAGCTCCACCCTATTCTCTCAGCCGGAAAAGCTAAGCCGAGATTAGGTTAACTAAAAAGATAGAGTAACCTTGCGTATATTTACAAGTTGGCAGTAATTTTAAACAACGCTTAGTTTAATGATAGACAAAACAGACATCCTGAAATTAGTTGTTCAAAATAAAAAGAGCAATTTAAAAAATCACTGGAAAGATTCACAATCTTACAACACCACTAAATATAGTGGAGAAATAAAACCACACGAAATTCTGCTTTGGAGATCTTCTCATTTTTTAAGAGGAGCATATCCTATTTTTTATTTATCATTTGACCAAAGTGACAAATTAATCGGAATAAAAATTGGAAAAAATCCATATCATAAATTCCTTGACAAAATACTAATGGTATTTTTCTTTGGTATTCTTTTAATGGCAATGATTCTTGCCAAATTTAAAAACCCTTTTATCGTAATTATACCAATTGCAGTAATTGGTATTTTGGTATTTACACTACAATCAATAATTAGAAAATCTGAAACAAAATATCTCATCGATGAGTTAAAAGAGACTATAAAAAGCATAGAAAATTTGAAGAATCCTCAAATGGCAAAAAATGAACAAATAAAAAGCGAAGAAATTAAGGAATGGTCTTTCTCAAAAATAATAACTCGCTTAATAGCTTATCCGTTTTGTTTATTAGTCATTTGGTTTTGTATTACTGGTTTAATTCCAGAAGGTAAAATAACACAAGGAATATTCGGCATAATCGTAGCCCTAGTTTATCCAATTTCAGATATTCTAATAATATTGCGAAAAGAATAAAAAAACAGCAGCTAACAGCGGTTACCCGCAATAGCTCGTTTGCCTTTCTTGGAAAATACTCTGAACTTTAGAATTTTTTATAATATTTTGTTTAAATTGCCGCTATAGACGCCAAGCGGCTAAACGTTATATGCCTTATTTCCACACGAAATGATGAAAAAAGAACTTTGGAAAAGACAACTTGAAAATTATGATGAACTCATTAATAAGTATCATTGGAAGCAAGAACCAATGCTCGCTTTAATAAATGAATTACAAGCGAATGGAATAAGTGAAAAGTTCTTTCCTAGCAATTCGCATGAAGCTTTAGGCTTGTCACGTTTTAAAGAATATCCACTAAGAACGGAATATAATATGGTTTTCATTGTTTACAGCCAAAAGAACTCAAAATTTGAAATAGAATATTTTAGAAAAGAAAAAATTTTAATAAAAACCGTAACGGAAAAAGTTACCGAAAAAGATATTCGAAAAATTGAATATTGGCTTCAAATGATATAAAAAATACGTCATATAACAGCAGTTCCTCACCATAGCACCACCCTATTTTCCTTAAACGAAAAATCGAAAGTAAATTTACATATCTTTACAACTAACCGCTTACCTTCCCGCCACTACGCGAAGCCGCAACACGTTATATACCATTAGTAAAAAACATGAAAACATTATTTGTATTAGTATTGATTCTACTGAGCTTTTTTAGCCATGGACAAACTAAAATTATATATGAAAAGAATTCAATTCTTAAGAAAAATGCGAAACTGGAAAAAGCAGGAGCTTATGCTTCAGACAAATCAATAGTTGTTTTTACCAATGGGTATTGGGGTGATACAGTAAGTATACTAATTGAAAAGAAAGTTATTAGTAAAGGCGTTATTACTATCCCTGAAATTGGTTTTGCCACTCTACAAGTTGTACCAAACGATTCTGATGTTAAAATTAGTTTTGGAGATGGAAGCAATCTGGAAATCATTCTGAGCAAGATGGATTTGAAAAAATTTAAATATGCCTATGTATCCAAAGAAAACACAAATGAGAATAAAAGAATTCAAGTCATTTATTCAAATGAAACCAAATATTCATTCTAAAGACACACAACAGCAACTTCACACCATAACATCACCCTATTTCCCTTGTCCGGTAAGACTAAATCGAAAATGGGATTAGTAATTTAAGGAGCTTAAAAAGATGGACTAACCTTGCGTATAGTTATTGGTTGTGCAAAACTTTACTTGAACAAAACCAAAATGGAAATTAGAAAAAAAATATTTGCTTTAGCTGTGTTGTCTATATTTTATTCTTGCTCAACTAGCAAAATATCTGACAGTGAAGTAGTGAAATGCAATGGTATTTATGAAGCAAATAATGTTGGAAATGAAGCAGAAAATGCAAAACATTATAATTTTATATCACTTCTCAACAGAAAACTAATAAAAGACACTTTATGGGAAAAACCAATATTTTACTATAAATTTAAAATTGAAGTAACAGACAAAAAACATATTGAAATAACAATAATAAATGAACTAGACAAAATTGTTGCGAAGAGAAGATATAATTTTAGAAAAAAAGAAGAGCATATAATCTTGAAAAATAAAAATACTCAAACATCATTTATCCCTTATTTAGCCGGTGCGCTTGACATTAGGAAATTAAGAATAAAATCGAATGAAAATAAAAGTCTAAATGTAGAGATAACCGAACATCGATCCGGAGGTGTTTTTATGATTCCAATGGGTTGGTCAAACACTAAAAAAACAGAAAAGTATAAACGAGTGGAATAAAAGCAATAGCGCCCCTTATTGCTCACCAACGAAAAATCAAACGCAAATTTATATATCTTTACTACTAACCTTCCCGATACTACGCAAAGACGCGGAACGTTACAGCTAATTTTAAAACCGATAAACATGAAAAATTCTCTTTTAACAATTTTTCTCTTTCTATGCTGTGGCATGGCATTCTGCCAAAACACCGCTGATGAAAAAATTATAGGAATCTGGAAAGTGAAAAGAGTGATTCACGCATCTGACAATGCAAATTTTAAAGATGTCGTAAATGGGTTTGCTGTAGCAACATTCATTTTTGAAAAAGATCATACATTTAAAATAACTACAAATAAAAATTCGAAATTATTCAAAATGATTACCGATATGGCTAACGGCAAACAATGGATTAAGTTAAATGATTCTGAAATTGCTGTTGGTTCTAAGAAAGATGGATATAGTATTATGAGTATAATTTGTAAATCTGAAAATGTTTTTGTCTTTCCCGAAACAGATCTTGAACTAGAAGTAGAAAAGCAACAATAAAACTGTCTATAACAACGGTTTCGTGCCATAGCACCACCCTATTCCCTTATGACGGAAAAGGTTAAGTTGAAAATTGGATTAGTATTTTGGGTTACGTAAAAGATGGGGAAACTAGTGTCTATTTATGATTAGCAGCAAAATCTATAATACACAAATTAAAAAAATTACAATCAAAATGGATTTTATAGTAATGCTTATATCAGTATTTTTATTAGTACTACCATCCCTTTTTCAACTTATATACGGCTATAAATCTTTGAAAGAGAAGGCACGGCTTCCTTTATTAGCCGTATGTATTATTAGCCTTTTCAGTCAAGTAATAGTGACTTTTTTATCCTTTGTTCTTTATATTATTGCCATGATAAGCACTGGCGAAAAGTGTTTAAGTTCATCTGTAGGGGTTTTTGCCATAAGTTTTTTTATATCCATACCATTAGTAATCCTAATTATTATTCAAACCATACTGAAAGTAGTAAACGATAAAAAAAAACAAATACATAACGCTCTATAGTAACTGTAAAAATGGTAACTCTACTAAAGGAAATTCACCTATCTTTACCACTAACGGCTAACCATACTGATACAGGCACTAAGTCACAGTACGTTAGACAAAACCTTGAATACCAAATTAAATGAAACTTCACGTAAGCATTTTTATAATTTCATTTTTTCTTTTGACTTCATGCATTGAAAGAAGAACTTCAGCAGCAAAAGAAACTTACGAATATTGGGCAGGAACAGCACCCGATGACAATACAAAAATACTTAATGGCAGCTATTGGCAGTCACCTCATTGGACAAAGGAATACGAAGTTTACTTAGAAATTAAAACTAGTTCAACCTGGATTAGTGAATTTATAAAACAGAATAAACTAAAAGTCAAAACTTCCGAAGCAATAAACTTACCGGAGGATGCTCCGGATTGGTTTAAACCAAGAACAGGTTTGAAAGTATATGAGCCTAGTGGGTTTAGTCAGGGATCTATATATTTTACTGACGAGAAAAAAGGATATATAATGTTTTATGAAATACAATTATAGCCGTCCGCATAACAACGATTTAGCTTATTAGCTGCAATCGATTTTCCCTAAACAGAAAATCAAACGCAAATTTATATACCTTTACCACTAACCGTTAACCTTCAAACTATTGCGCCAAGCCGCGCTGGATTTTGTGCAAGTTTTAGACACGTAATAATCAGAAATCATGAAAATAAAATTCACTCTTATTCTATTAATATTCATAACGCAGCTTTTGCATTCACAAAATGATACAATTCAGGGCGAAGCTGAATATAGAAAAATATATGATTGTAGATATGAACCGGGAAATGTTTTGGTAGTTCAGAAAAAAGGTAAAACTTTGGAATATATGAAAAGTTGGAGCCTATCAAAAGAAGGGTTTGTCATCAGAATGGAAGCAATTTACGATTTAGAATTTGCTGATGGAAAAAGATTCAAAAGTGGAGTAATTAAAAATATCTCAACTGATAGCATTACCATCAGTTCAACTATGAACGAAAAGTGTGCACAATATGAAGGAATAAAATACAAGTTTTTCACATACCCAATAAAAGATATAAAAATTGCAAGATTTATTAACGATAGATCATTAGGATTTTTCACTAAACGAAAAATGGAAGATTTTGATTTGATTGTACAAAAAGTCGATAAAGCAAAATTTTGTCCATATTTATTAACTTTTACAAAAAGAAATAACGAAGTTAAAGTTTGTCATTACTATTTAACTAGTCAGGGATATGATTTATTATTTGAAACAAATGGATACTTGGATTATATGGAGTATCAAATAACTTCTAAACCATAACCTAAATACAACAGAGGTTTTACGCCATAGCACCACCCTATTTTCTTTAAACGCAAAATCGAAAATAAATTTATATATCTTTACAACAAACGCTAACCTACTGACGGAAAACCGTGGTACTTTGGTTCCAGGCTAAAAGAACACGTCGCATTAAAATTTAACTTGACAGACAAATGAGTTTTCTAAAAATATTTTCGGTAAGAAAGACGAACCTATCAAAAGTTACAGCGATTTCTGGAATTGGTTTCTAAACAACGAACAGGCATTTTTTAATATCGTCAAGAACAACAAAAACATTGAAAAAGGGTTCTTTGACAAACTGGCTCCCAAACTGGCAGAGCTTAAAGACGGTTATTTTTATCTGACCGGTATGTACGACGACAACACGGTTGAGTTAGTATTAACCGCAGACGGCAATACTAAAAACATTGTTTTTATAGAAGAACTTATTGCGCAAGCACCGAAAATCAACGGTTGGATATTTACTGCACTCAAACCGGCAACGGACATTGAAAATGTAGCCATCAATATGGCAGGATATGAATTTGACAGCGATAATTTATTCTTCTATTCCAACGACTATGCTGACTATCCTGACGAAATTGATATTTGTGTAATTCACAATGAGTGGACCGAAGAAAATAAACAACAAATCGGAGTCGGAACCTACATATTCTTAGATAATTATTTAGGTGAGCTTGACTTTGTAAATAACATAGACAACCTAAAAATAATAGGGCGGCAAGAAGCAGAAAAAGAACTGGTTCCTATTGCAAAACTCAGAGACTTTTTGATTTGGCGACAAAAAGAATTTATTGAAAAATACATTGGTGTTCGTTATGACACCAATGATGACGAGCACTCCATTTTAGAGGCAGAATTGAAAAGCGGAAACAAGTTAATAGCAGTGGTAAACACTCAACTTCTTAATTGGGACAGCAAGGCTTCTCACCCATGGATAGCTGTAATAACTTTCAAATATGACGGGCAAAACAACAACGGTATGCCCAACGAAAAGGATTACGAAAGTTTGAATGAAATTGAAGAAAGCATAATGGCACAACTTTCGAGCAAAGACGGCTATTTATATATTGGCAGACAAACCGCTAAAAACGAACGAGAGGTTTATTTTGCCTGCAAAGATTTTCGTAAACCTTCAAAAGTATTTTTAAAAACACAACAAGACTATAACACTAAATTTGAAATAGAATATGATATTTACAAAGACAAATACTGGCAATCATTTGAACGATTCAGACCGAACTAACAAAAGTACAGCCACCAATAAGCGTTTCGCGCCATAGCTTTACCCTATTTGCATTAGCCTTAAAATCATAAGGGAATTTACCTGTCTTTACAACTGACCGCTAACCTTCACCCGGAAAAACCATGGTATGTTGTACGATATTTTTGAAATACTAAACAATGAAAAACATTCTATTTTTTTGGGGGGTTCTTGACTTTTATTGGTTGCCAAAACTCATCTTCTGAGCTTTCACCAAAACTAATAAAAAACAATAAGGGGGAAATATATATTTCCTTAGTCAACGATTACTTTGAGAAAACTACTTTTGATTTGACAAATGAAGAAGTAAGTCAGATCAATCAGCTTTTAATCCAAGCGGTAAAGCAAATGGAGTCAGATGAGAATATTACTATTAACTTAAATGATTATAAAAGACAATACTGTGCTTATATCAACCCAAAAGGTGAAAAAGTAGTGCATGTAAATTGTCTGTGCAGCGTAAGAGGTGATGCTTGGCAAAGAGGATACGAGAGTGTTTTAGGTGGAGGAAAATGTTTCTTTGGAGGAACAATAAACTTATCGCTACAAAAATTCAGTGATTTTTATACCAATGCACCAAAATAAAAACGTAGTATAATATTATATCAAGCTACAAAACCATAAAAAAAAAAATGAGCGATAAAATAATACAAACCATAACCGATTTTGTTAAAGGAGGCGACCATAGCGACACAGTTCTCTTAGACAAAGTGCTTCATAAAGATTTTCGTGTCACTAATAACGGTTTTATGGGAACGAATGGCGTAACCATTATTGACAAACAACAGTATTTATCAAACATCCGTGAAGGTATTTTTGGGGGCTTACCCAGGACAATGACAATTGAAAATATAGATGAAACTAAAACAATTGCAACGGTAAAACTTCGTTTAGAAAGTGCTGAAAATAATTTCGTTTCATACAATTCATTAGTATTGGACACCGACAACGAATGGAAAATTATAAATAATCTTGCCGTTGTTGAAGCAAAAAAATAACGAAGCACTAACAGTGGTTTGATGTAATGGCTCCACTCTATTTTTAGGTCTGAAAATCAAAACAAATTATTATCTATCTTTACTCTAACCACCAAGCTTTCCAACACAAAAGCAATACCTTGATATCATCAGTAATTTATGAGATATAGTAAAATAATATTATTAATGCCTTTAATTATGTTTGGTTTTTCCACTTTTGGTCAAACATTAGAAAAGAAGTTTATCGGATGTTGGGGAGACACTACCTGGGATTTTAAATTCCAAAAGAATGGAAAATATAAAAGAACTTCATCCGGTCATTACGGCTTTACCGAAGTTTCCGGAAAATATACAGTTAAGAATGATACCATTCATTTAAAATCGGGTTTTAAAAATACTAACGGCACCGTAAATGAGTTTTATATAATTGAAAACGATTCAATTCTTGTGGATATGAATAACGGTTACGGTTATACAGCATACAAAGATGTTTATCCAAGTCGAATTTATTGTGATTTAAAATATCCATTAGTAAGCACCGCAGAAGAAATAGCTGAATTGAATATTGAAAGATATCTAAATTTAGCCTTGAATTCAGCGTTAATTAAAAAGTTTTATCATTTTGATGAATTACCGGAACGCAACTTAATTATAGCTGAATATTACAATCTAAGAGCTAATATAGAAGTTGACGGTAAAACAGCTATATACAAACCCCTTAAAGAAATTCAGGATAAATTTTATATAGAAATTATAGACTTTTCCAATGCATTTAGCCTATTTTCCGCAACGTTTAGGCTTCATGGCGAAGGAATAACTTTTAAAGTTTGGTTCGATACGCCATGTACAAAGTGCAACGTAAACACTTCAGTTATTGAAAATTAAAGATAGCCAACAACGGGGTCTTGGCTATACTTGATTTGTTTGTATCAACAATTTAAGTCATGACAAACATGACGTATAAAAAAACCTGATGAGGGGTCATCAGGAATTTAAAAAAAAATTGGGTTATAAATGTAAACTTATACGATTTCAATGCCGTTTTCTTCTAATAACATTAAAAGATAACTGCTTTGATTGGGGTTGTATTTTTCTACGCCACTTTGGTACCATTTCTGGATGACGTCAATTTGAAAGGCGGTATAATCATCGGCATCAATGTCCATGCCCAGCATCCCGGCCAATAAAAAATCTTCCAGTACTTTATTGGTCACTATTAATTTGGGAATTCCGTAAGTGATTTTTCCGTTTAATCGTTCGTACTCTACTCTTCCTTGTTCAAATCCAAAAGCATAAGCTTCACTACTGTCCTCAATACAATCAATGTATGGGTTGAGTCCGCTGGCGTATCCGTCTAAGTAATCTTGTCTGTAAACGGGGTTGAATATGTTTTTCATAATACTTATTGTGGCATTTAATACTTCAAAGCTATTAAGTATACTCGAGTTTGATTTTAAAAATCGTTGAAAGGATAAAAAACTCTTTAAATCACGAGGGGCGTGACGTTCGTCGATGGAATACCAACAAAAAACCCGATGAATTTCTCCATCGGGTTTTTCCATTTATGGTGGATACAAAGATTATCGTTTTACAACCCGAAGATTTTTCACATGGTCACCCTGAGTTACTATTATAGTATAAACACCGGAAGCGTAACCTTCACCGATAGCAAGCTCTAACGCTTCATCAACTCCAATTGCTTTCTTATCCAATAATTTTCCGGTCATATCGTATACTGAAACGCTTACGATAGCACTGCTTGTGGTGTTCAGGTTTAAATGGAAGTTATCATTGTATGGGTTTGGATAGGCTACAACATCAAATATTGGTTTAACAGCTTTACTGATTGATCCTCCTTCCGTATTTCCATCATCAGGACAAGCTTTGTACCATACTGCAACTGCAGCCCCGGTAATACTAACGCCACAAGAGTTAGTGAATACTGCTCTGAAGTAGTTTACACCATTCGAAACAAGTGTACTAGCTACCATATAACTTATACCGTTAGCCCCTGAAATATCACTAAATCCGGTAGTACTTGATGCCGTTGAATGTTGCCATTGGATAGTACCCACATAACCGTCACTGATAGTCAATAGCTTAACTGTACTTCTGCAAATGGCAGTTGTAACTGTTTTTCCTGTTGGTGAAGTGGTGCTAGCGACAACAGCTTTAGCAACTGGTTTAGCCACTACATATACATAAGCCAAATCACTGTATAAAGTAGAACATGAACCAATAGTTACTTTAGCTCTAAAAGCTGAACTATAAGTAAGATTCCCTGTTGGATAAACTAAACTGTGATTCGTGGTTGCCATCCATGTTGGAGTCGCCGTGGCATAGTTGGTCGACTTTTCCCAGGTAATAGTGCCGGTAGCATTCGACAAACTCAAAGTAGTGCCGGTAGCAGGACATACCGTGGTGCCTCCCGAAATGGTTCCCACTACGGCAACGTCGGTTAGTGTATAAACCACAACATTAGTATAGACCGAAGTACAAGCACCACTGGTTACTTTAGCTCTGAAATATAAGTTGGTGCTTATACCCGTTACTGTATAAGTAGCCGCTGTACTGCTGGTTGAAGTAGTCCCAAAAGGAACCATTTGTGCATCGGTAGTTTTAGGTACATTGGCATAACTAATTCCATCTGTAGAATATTCCCATTGAATCTTACCGGTATATCCGGCTAGTTTTAAAGAACCCGAGCTGCCACTGCAAACAGTACCTCCACCGATTACGGTACCGGCTACTGATGTCGGATTAACCGTTATGGTTTTAACAGCAGTAGTGGCTGTGGTATTATTACATCCATTTATAACAATTACCCGATAAGCTTTATCCGAGGCAGCATTAGCGCCGGTAAGTGTATAACTTAAAATAGTGGCATCGGGTATATCGGTAAAAGGCCCTGCCGATGTTGGTGCCGATTGCCATTGACAGGCATTTCCAATAGCACCTGTAAGTGATAAAGTGATATCGTCCCCAGTACATACTGAAGAAGCTGAAGCTATAGAACCCGCTTTAACCGTACTCAAAACCCCTATGGTAATGATTCTTGAAGTACTGGTTCCGCAATCACCGGTAACTATTAATCGGTAACGTAACACTGTATTGGTCGCAGCCATTTTGGTAATAGTTAAATCGGCTGTTGTAAATCCGCTAAAATGATAAACAGCATACTGCCCCTCATTGGTTATAGTGGTCCAAGGTGCGGTGGAGCTGGTTTGATATTGCCAAACATAAGTAGGATTAGACAAATTAGTCACTGCTTGAAGCGATCGTTGAGAACCAATAGCTGAACAAATATAATTATCAAAAGGTTCCTCACTGAAGGAAGGTTCACAAGGTAAAAGTGTAGAAAAAGCAAATGAAGCACTGGCAGTACTGCAATCATTTTGGGTTGAAACGGTATAAGTTGTGGATGGAGTCTGTACCGTAGGCGTTCCGGAAATGCTACCGCTTATAGTATCAAAATGCAAGCCCTCAGGTAAACTCGGTGTAATCGAAAAAACGCTCATACCTCCAATTTTTTTAGCAAAACCACTTTCCTGTTCAACTACAATAATATTACCGTCTTTATCAAAAGTAATGGCGGTTGGAAAAAAAACATAATTGGTTAGTCGGTAAATAGCTCCATTAAAAGTAATAACTTTAACACAATTATCCCCTAAATCCGATACAAATAAATTCCCATTGCTATCCATCGTCATTCCTTTAGCATTAATCCCTTGTGAAATGAATTCGGAAACCGTACCATCCGGAAGGATTTTTTGAATTTGAGAACCATCAGTAACATAAACTAAACCAGACGGACTAACGGCTATGCTATAGGGTGACAGGGTCAAATTGGCTAAAAGTGTAACTGTACCGTCTGGTGCTATTTTCTTTACCGCATTGTTACCGGCGTCAGACACATAGACAGTACCTGCTCCGTCAATAGCCAAACCTTGCGGGTTATTAAATCCGGAACCTATCGTGATAATACTGCCATCGGTATTTATTCTTTTTACGCTATTGCTAGCGGCATCGGCTACATAAACATTTCCGGCAGCATCGGCTACTAAACCACATGGACCATTAAATCCTGAGTATGTAAATCGATTGCCGTTGGCATCGACTTTATAAACAACATCAAAATTAGTATTCGAAAAATATAAATTACCCGCATTGTCTTTACAAGCACCATAGGAAATACTCAATCGGTGTCTTATTATGGTAAAACTGTCATCCGGAGCAAATTTTACAATCCCGCTATAATTGGTAGTATATACATTCCCCAAAGCATCTGCTGTCATTGTTTTAGGTTGACCAAACAGACCTGCATTGATGGATTGAAGAATAGCACCGCTTGAATTAATTCTATTTGCAACTCCATTTTGGTACACATAAATTTGACCTAAAACATTTGAACATATACCATCGGCTATCATACCATTAAAAAACAAAATGCTTAAAGAACCGTTGGGCGTTATTTTAAATAATTTACTGCTGGCTGTAAAATAGACTGTACCAGTGGCGTCAACCGCTATACCGCCCATAACCTCAAAAGTAAACAAGGTAGTGATATTGCCGCTCGGAGTCATTTTTTTCAAACTTGAATTGTATACATTAAAGGCATAATCGGGTATGCTGGTTACAAACAAATTGCCGAAAGTATCAATGGCAATTCCGTAAGGCGCAATAAAAGCTGTAGAAACAGTTGTAACCGTGCGGTCAGGAGCGATTTTTTTGATGGCGTTATTTCTGGTATCGGCTACATATACGTTTCCGGCTGCATCTACCGCCAATCCTTGAGGTTTGTTAAAACTGCCTGTAATGTTGTACATATCTCCGTTAGGCGTTATTTTTCTGATGGAATTTTTATCCGTATCAGCCACAAAAAGATTCCCTGAGGCATCTATTACGACACCGCCCGGGTTGCTGATAACGGGTCCGAAATTGACAGCAGCACCCGAAAGCAATATGGGTTGCCCTGCTGAATTTGTTGGTTCTATGGGAGTAATAGCCGTGCTCGGCAAATAATTAGTAGCTACCGAATTGTATTGAATAACCGGAGCAGTATTCACTTTTATAAGGTTTTGATAGATCCATGACTCAACACTACCACAGCTACCGGTAACAAGGCAGGTATAGTATCCGGCGTCATTTGAAGTGGCATCGCTCAAAATCAGATTGTCCGAGTTGGCTCCCGGTACCGGCACACCGTCCTTTTTCCATTGGTAGGTTAAATCTGTTCCTTCTGCCTGTATGAACAAATAGGCAAAACCACCCTCGCAAATGGTTTGTGAATTAATTGGATCATAAACAATTGTTGGCGGAGAACATTGTGCTATACTTTTTCCGGAAAGGAGCAACAATAAAAAAAATAAGTGTTTGATTTTATTGCTTTTAAAGCTTGTAATGATAGCTTTCATGACTCAAATTTAAAGGGTTAGTAAACAAAGCTACTTATCCCCAGCTGAATCAGCAATAGCGGTTTTCCCTGATGGTAGGACTAAATTTGTGATAAATAACCGAGTTTGGCTACTTCTCTTATCATACCGGCTACATTTTTAACATCAAGTTTGACAAAGATGCTTTTGCGGTGGTTTTCTACGGTATTAATAGAGATGTTGAGTTCAGTAGCTATATCACTGGTAGTAAATTCGCGGGCTATGAGTTGTACTATTTCTATTTCTCTTTCGCTTAACGAGTTGGGTTTTAGAGGTGCAGTTTTTTTAATCATAAAAGCATAATCCTCCGGAAGTGAAATATGACCTTCATGCACTAACAAAATAGCTTCAACCAAATCTTCTAAATCCTGATTTTTATTGACATAGCCTTTTACACCAATGGCTAATAAATTATCAACCAAAACAGCACTGGCCAAAGAAGTAAAAGAAATCACTTTACTATCAGCATAATTTTTACACAAGAACTCATACACTTCCAATCCTTTGATGTCTATACCTAACAAATCAACTATAAAAACATCTATCAGTGGACTATCTATCAACTTTTCGTGTAGTTCAGTTTTACTTTTGGCAGTAAACACTACCTCAATAGCAGGCTGATCGTTCAGAAAACTGACTAAACTTCTCAACACTACCGGATGATCTTCAAAAATCGCTACTGTAATCATGTGACAAAAATGATTTTTTTTGGGCAATAAATCCATAGCGGTTTTCCCCAACTATGGCAATACTATCGAAAAGGTGCAACCTCCCATTTGGTGATTTTCTGCCAGGATAGTGCCTTTATGTTTTTGCATTAATTCATAAGAAAGATACAATCCTAAACCAAACCCTGACTCCTGTTGGGTTCCTAACCCCGGATTGATTACTTGGTGAAATAACTTGTTCATTTTTTTCTCAGGAATACCGCAACCATAATCCCTGATTTTAATACTGTTTTCTATGCAATATATTTCAACAGTGCTATTGGGGTTTGAAAACTTAAGAGCATTGTTGACTACGTTTCTTAAAACAATTTTTAAAACCTCGGGAGGAAAAACAATAAGCTCCTCCTCAGCAATAGCATTCAAAATAGTAATACTTTTTTCTTTTGCCTTGTTGGTGGATTGTTTGATTATTTCGTCAACAAAGAGTTTGAGTTTTATTTCCACCACATTAGTTACGCTAACTTTCAACTCTGTTTTGGCCCAATCCAGCAAACTTTCAAGCATGGCATCCGACTGTTCCAGTTGTAATCCCACATCTTTCATATAAGTCGCAATCATTGAGTTTTCTGATTTTTCAACTTCTTTATTGGAAAGTAATAGTTTTAAAGTGGTTATTGGTCCTTTGAAATCGTGCGAGATAACTGAAAATATCTTCTGATGCAACAGATTGAACTGTATTAATTCTTTGTTATTATTTTCAATTTGTGCTTTTTGTTTCTCCAATTCTAAATTGGTTAACTTTTGTTTTTTAGAAAGGCGTAACAAATAGAAAATCAATACACAAAATGCCAAAATAGCAAAAACAGTAGCCACCAAAACGATTCTTTGGTTTCGAATAATCTGGTCATTTTTTTTATTAATCAGCTTTAAGGAATTGTTCTTTTCGGTCTTTAAGTTGTTTTGGTACTGGGCTTCCAACTCATCCATATTTTGGTTGCGCACATTTAGGGCATACTTACCTTCTAACAAAATTATGGTGTCATACAACTCGTTGGCTTCCTTATAGTAAGCATTATTTTGCAGAATTTTGTATTGTGCTTTTCGGGTATTAATACTGTTTACCAGTTCTTTACACGAATCAGCTTGTTTGACTGCTAAATCAACGGTATATAAGGCCTGTTTTACATGCCTCATTTTATCATATACTTCAGCCATTTTACTGGTAACTTCGGGAATCTTACAATAGTCATTATACTTTTTGGTCAGCTGTAATGCCGTTTCAAATTCAGCCAAACTTTCTTTGTATTTCCGCTGTAGCGTTAAGCAATAACCCAGCATACAATGATTGTCTATATCATAAAAACTACTTTGATGTAATTGTTTGGCTTTCAAAGCATATTGATAGGCTAATTCAAATTTTAATTCGGTATAATAAATATCCGCCAAATTGATATAATTTCGTTTTTTGAAGTCGGAGGACACAGTTTTTTCATTACAATATTCGAGCGATTTTTGACTGTAAGCCACCGCTTCGTTATACCGGCAGACTCTTTTATAATAAATGCTTTTGTAATAATTGAGTCCGGCTAATTCATAGCGAGAAAGGTTTTCATTTTCTGAAAATTTACTAATCAGAAAAGCAATGCTGTCAAATTTTTTATCTTTTTCAAACTCTCTAAATGCACTGTTAAAGGCAGTAAAACGGGTAGTTGATTTTTGAGAATAGGAAGTAAACACTACTGAAAGAAGTAGAAAGAGAAAGGTTTTCTTTTTCAATAATGAAAATGACATACGTTTACTTTATTGACTTTAAATAAATAACAAATTCCCGAATCAAAAAAAGAATCAGGGTAAACTGCTTTCAAAAACAGACAAAAGGCAATTTATGACTCTAAAATTTAAACCACAGCTACTAAAAAACCCGATGAATTTCTCCATCGGGTTTGTATAAAAAGGGTTTATTCTTTTATTTTGCGTTAATCCAACCTACTATGGCTTCATCTGTTGGTAAGACTCTTGGCGATAACACTTTCTCTAATTCGCCTTTCTCATTGATTAAGTATTTTTGAAAATTCCACTCAACTTCACTATCCTGCAAGCCGTTTCGGCTTTTTTCGGTTAAAAATTTATAAACGTCATGTTTATCCTCTCCTTTTACCGAAATCTTACTCATCATTGGGAACGTCACCCCATAATTCATTTTGCAAAACTGCGCTATCTGACTGTCATTTCCGGGTTCCTGTGCACCAAAGTTATTGGCCGGAAACCCAACGATTACAAAGTTTTTGTCTTGATATTTTTCATAAATCGCTTCCAAATCTTTGTACTGTGGGGTTAATCCACATTCCGAAGCGGTGTTTACCACAAGTATCTTCTTTCCTTTTAAGCTCGAAAAGTCGAATTGTTTTCCGTACAAGTCGGTAACTTTAAACTGGTAAATTGTTTCTGTTTTTGTTTCTGCATTCATGGTAGTATTTTTTGTGGTTGCTGCAACCGATTTAGTTTGGGCGTTATTTTGGCAACTCCAAAGCAACATTAACCCACAACTTAGTGTCAAAAGTCTTTTCATTTTTTAAATTTTTTATAAAATTACTGATTATTCAAGAGTTTGATGTTATACAATCCCTAAATTTTTATTAAAAAAAAGAACTCAATGGTTTTTTAAAACCACTGAGTTCCCAACAAAACATGATAGAAATTTATCTTCTACCAACCAAAACAAAATGAAACAATCTCATAGCAGATTTTTCCTTTATTGAATAGTGAAACAAGTGATTCCCTATTTCCCCCATATGGACAAATGATAAAATTTTGTTAAATAAACTGACATAGGCCTACTTCAATTTAGTTAATCTTTGTCCATAAATCAATCCCGTTATTTCATTTAAAATCGGAACTGTATTTTACTTTTTATAAACAATGGTGTGCCCGGTGTAAAATGAATTTCCGTTACGGACTGACCTTCATTTTGTAGCCTCGATTCGGTAGCAAACTGAGTTTCATTCCATTCAACATTGAAAATATTTTCAATCGATAAACCAAAGACAAGGTTTTTATACTCGTAATTAATATTTATATCGGTGATGCAATATCCTTTGGCAACAATAGAATTATCTTCATTCGCAGATCTTGATTTTAGAAAACGACAATGTAGACCTCCTGAAAATCTTTTTAAATTGTTAATACTAAATCCACCAGTTGAAGTAAAATCAGGGGCTAACGGAACATAATCTTGACCCGATGGCTCGTCAATACTTCTTGCGTGTGTATAATTTAAGTCAGCATCAAAAAATAGCCAATCCTTAATTTGATAACGAATACCTAAATCAATTCCGGTTCTTTTAGTTCTTCCGCTTGGCTCAACAATTCCTGCATCGCCGACATATACAAACTCCTGCTCTAAAAACAAATACCATAAAGCGGTATTAATTACTAATTTTGGAACTGGTTTGAAAATAGTTCCTAAATCAGCACCAATGGCCGTTGGCAAGGTTTTTTTTCCAATTTGTGCTACCACTACCCTAGTGTCATTAGAATGAAATCCCAATCCGGATTTTAAATACCATTGCAGATTGTTATTTTGGGCATAAATGAAATTCAATTTCGGGGATACTTTTATTTTATCAACCGCTTGGATTTGGTAACTATTAGCTAATCTATCATGATAAAGGAATTTAAAATAATCCAAACGAATAGCTGGGTTTATTTTAAATTTACCAAAATCAAATTCAGCACTACCATAGGCAAACATGGTAGATTGGTTAATATCTCCCAATTGGATTTTTTCCAGTGTTGTATATCTGCCCACTGTATGGGATAACTCTGTGTTTGAAGTATCATCTGTTCGATAGCCTATACCAAGTTGATACAAGGAATTTTCCGGTTTTGAATTAATTTCTGCATTAAAACCATAGATATTTCGTTTTTCCTTTTGCCGTAATTGGTCCCCATTTATTGGATCTAATAAGAAGAAAGTAAAGTTAGAGTACAATTCAAAATCATAGTAAGTGTAATAGGAATTGGCTTTAATAAATGTCTTTTCTGAAAGTGGTTTTAAAATGATGAAGTTAACATTGGTTCGAGAAGTATTCCCACCTTCCGTATTATCAACAGCACCAAAGCGGTCTATAGTTCCATTATCAACTAATCTTTGAGGAATTTGCCCGGAAGCATTCCAATTACTGGTAAACCTTGAAACTTGAATAGAAAACTTACTATTGTCTTCAAAAATTCCTGTATATTTTCCGAAGAGGTTAATTCGTTTAAAATTTTGAGGTGAATCAAAAGGACCGTCTGTTAGGATGTATTCTGTGGCGATATACGCATTCTTATTTCTGTTGTTTTCAAACAGATTAATTACACTAACGGTTCTCAACGTATTGAATTGACCGGCTTCAAAACTAATAAAACTTTTATCTGTCTTTTCCTTTGTTTGAAAACTTACATACCCAGCAGTAGTGAAATCACCTTTAGCAGCATAATACGTTCCTTTGCCAAAATCAATTTTTTCGACCGTTTCCGGAATAACAAAATGTAAATCGGCATAGCCCTGTCCGTGAGCATGAGAAACCATATTAACCGGCATTCCGTCTACTGAAACAGCGATATCGGTTCCGTGATCAATATCAAAACCCCTAAGAAAGATTTGTTCTGCTTTGCCGCCACCCGCATGTTGTCCGATAAACAAGCCCGGTACTTTTCTTAGAATTTCTTGGGAAGAATTCACAGGATTAGTCATCAGATCCATTTTGGAAATGACATTCATTGCTGACATTTTGGGTTGAATAATTACTTGTTCCAGCTTATAAATATCTTCTTCTAAAACAATCTTACTTTCATTTGCATTTACTATGTAATTGCTTTTTTTATAACCTAATGCATTTATTGAGAGAACATCATCTAAGCTTGTTTTATCTATACTGAAGGTACCAAACTCATTACTATGGGCATGTGTATTTGATTTCTCATTTATGATATAGGCATTTTCAATTGGGTTACCAATGCTATCAATAACAATTCCCCTATGGACTTGTCCATAACTGAAAATTGATGCTGACATAAAAGAGAAAATCAATAAGCATTTCATCACAAATTAATTATTTTTCTTTCGAGATTTGGTCCCAATTCAAAAGTGCTTTTCATTAATTCCTCTTTAATTGGATTAACTTCATTCAGTTTATTGTTGGCTTTGTATAATACAGCTAAATGATAATTTAACTTTGGTTCAAATGATTTTCCGACCACATATTTTTCTACTATTTCAAGAGCTTTTTCCTTTTTACCTAAATTATAGTATGACCAAGCCAATAAATCATAGGAAACCGGAGTGGGTCTATGCTCCACTTCTTCCTGCGCTATTTCTAATGCTCTTTGTTTGGTCGAATCTTCCTCAGCAAATAGAATGACGTTATAACTGTTATACATGGCACCATAATGTTTGTTTTTGAGTAACTTTGAGTATGCTGTCAGGTTTGTATATTTTGAAGAACTATCATTTTCATATTCGGCAATTTGTGCTTTCAACAGATAGAAGTCGGGAGAATTATGTCTCTTTGAAACAATATCAATTATTCGCTTTGCCTCCTTAGTATCTTTTTCATATGAAAAAACAATCCAAGCAATTCCTTTTAAAGCATAGCTGTTATTGGGATCAAGCGCTAAGGTTTTGAGATAATATTCATATGCTTTTTTAATATTTCCATCATGACCATTAAAATCACCAAGATTGGAATAAGTCCAAATTTTTAAGTATTTATTATTAAATGCTTCTGCTTTGCCTTTGGCTTTTTCCATAAGCGCAATGGTTGTTTTCAAATCGCCCAAATGATCGTTCCATTTGGCCGCACGAATTAAGTAATCAAAATCAGCATTGTCACTCAAAATATCTAAGCTTTTCTTTGCCGCTGCATAATTCCCTAATTCCATTTGAACATCGAAAAGCAATTTTTGAGTCTCTTTTTGTCCTTCTCCAATGGTTAATGCTTTATTTGCTAACTCTAATGATTCTCTGAACTTATGTTGCGAAATATAATTTCTGGCTAATGCTCGTAAAGTTCCAACACTGCTGTATTTGTAGGTTTCATTTGATTGTTTTAGTAAAGTTTCTGCTTTTGCCAAATAATCAATATTTCCGGTAATTTCGAAAAGTTTGCTATAATTAGAAGCCAGAATACTTAGGTAACTAATTTGATTCGGAGCTTTGTCATATTTGGTTTGCCAAAAATCAATTTCTTTTTTTACAAATGCTAAGTTTTGGTTTTTATCGTCTACCAAGTATTTATCGTAATCTTTCGCTTGTGTTATTTTGTCTTGCTTTTTATCACAACTTGTGGATAATAAACCAAAGAATAACAAGACGGCTAGGGTTTTAATAGCTTTCATTTTGTTTTGTTTTATTTGTTTAAAAAACAAGAGCGCAGAATATTAACTACGCTCTTGTTAATTATTTTACCAAGCTGACGCTAAATAAGGAAATGAAGATGAAAATGGTTTATCATTACTATTAACATGGTCAGATGTTAACCCTGCATTATCTGTGCCATTCGGTCCACCAAAAATTAGTAGAAGTTCTACATCAATCACATCATCTGCCAATGCTCTTCCTGTTAACACATTAGTTCCATCAAAGAAAGTTGTCGGAGCAGTTTTACTTACGTTTAAAACATCAGTAGCTAAAACTCCTGTAAACGTTGCAGCATCAAGTCCCAAAGCATTGGTTGTATATCCCGGATTTAAGGCTAACAATCTTGATTGAAAAATGGATTGATACGCAGCTCCCATTTGAGAAGGAATAGTTGCATTAAAAGCATCTTTTGGTGCACCGGAAGCAATGAATACGGTATTGATTGCTGGTCTTGCCATTTGGTCTTGTTGTACAAAGGTTCCTTCGAAATTAACCCCATAACGAGCATCCGAGTCATTTATAGAAGAATTTTCATCATTACTGCATCCCACAAAGAAAGTAGCTGCAAACGTTAAGGAAAGAGCGACTATTTTAAAATTAATTGTTTTCATAATTCTCAGATTTATTGTTATTGTTTTGTTTTTGTTTCAGCCCACATATTAATGGAAGATGAAGTTCCTAACATAGACTTTGGCACTTCGACTACAAGAGCTAATACATTGGTGCCCGCAAAAGTATCGGTACCAGGATTGTTAAATCCTGAAGCATTTCCAGTTAAAATAGATTTAAATTGACCTAAATCAAAAAAGAAAGGATCATCTCTCGGACCCGCAAAATATTTCATCCCGTTCTGACTTTTAACAATGGCAGAGCCACCGTATGGCGTAATTTCAACACTTCCTGCTGTAGCAGTTGTATTTATTGTACTAGTAGTTCCGGTTGTTTTGGTAGCAAAAGGACCAAAGAAATACATCTTATCGTTTTTTCTAATTGCCTGAATTACCAAATCTTCTAGATTATCACCATTGTTGTCAATGTTGATTTCGGTTAATACATTCTCACTAAATTGTGCAGCAGCTGTTGCACCAGGAGATAATAGTCCTTGAGTATTTACTACAAAAACTAAATTGTTAGTGTTTTGCCCTTGAAAAGCATAAACATCTGTAATGTCTGAAGCATTACCTGTTACTGCCGGTGCATCAGCATGATCGGCAGCTACGAAAATTAGACCTGAAATCGCTACCAGCGACAAGCCTAAAAGTAACTTGATTTTTTTCATTGTTGTTATTATTTTGACGTTAATACAATCATGTACGGTATTGAATTACAATTGGTTTAAAAAAATGTTAAATTTTTAATTAAATATAAATATGGGTTTTAAATAAAAAGATTCTTATTTTTACGTTAATAAAAAACTAGGTATGACACAAGAAGAATTATTACCATTACTTTTAAGAAAGGAAGAAAAAGCTTTTACTACACTTTATGACATGTATTCTAAAAGCCTTTTCAGTATTATAACCAATTTAATAAAAGATCGAGAAGAAGCCGAAGATGTACTTCAAGAGGTATTTGTAAAAATTTGGAAGAACATTGACAGCTACAATCAAAGTAAAGGAAGACTGTACACCTGGATGCTCAACATCACCAGGAATACTGCCATTGACAAATTGCGTTCTAAAGGGTTTAACAACAGTCAAAAAACCTCTCTTCTGATAATTTCGTACATCTGTTGGATGACAGTAATAAGCTGACGAGCAGAATAGATACCATCGGTATCAGGGAATTTGTAAATAAATTAAAACCCAAATGTATTCAAATCATTGACTTACTGTTTTTCAAAGGATACACGCAACAGGAAGCGTCAGAGGAATTAGCGATTCCTTTAGGAACTGTAAAAACCCAAAATAGAATGTGCATGAACGACCTACGAACTTTTTTAAAAATATAAATGGAAACAAAAGAATATATCGAATCCGGAATATTAGAGCTTTATGTTTATGGTTTGCTCAGCGAATCAGAAAATGATGAAGTGAATGCTATGGCCAATAAAAATCCGGAAATAAAAACAGAAATTCTGTCTATAGAAAAGGCCATTATCAACCTTTCCAGCAGCTTCTCGCCTTTCCTTTCGCACAGCCAATTTGAAAAAATCAAAGCGCAATTGGAATTGAAACACGGTAAAGTTATAGACTTGAAATCAAGAAGCAATACGGCAACCTATGTTGGTTGGGCGGCTTCTATAGTATTGTTGATAGGGATTGGTTTTCAATATTCAAAATTGAATGAGAGCAAAGAGCAAATCAATACCATACAAACCGAAAAGTCAAAACTGCAGGAAACTGTTGTAAACTTGGAATCCAAAAATAAAACTACCGAAACGGTATTGAATGTCATCCGTGACGAGAATAACACTGTGGTAGCTTTGGGTGGACAAGCAGCTGCACCAACCGCTAAAGCCAAAATTTATTGGAACCAACAAACCCAAGTGGTCTATGTTGATGCCAGCGGTTTACCGGAACCACCGGAAGGTAAAGTATATCAAATTTGGTCACTCAAACTGCAACCGCAACTTACACCAACCAGTATTGGTCTTTTGGGTAACTTCAAAGACAACTCGAGTAAGGTATTTGCTGTAGCTAAAACCAGTGGTGCCGAAGCCTTCGGAATTACATTGGAACCTGCCGGCGGAAGTGCCTCACCAACTATGGAGCAACTCTATACTTTAGGAAAAGTATAATTTCAGAAATAACCCTTAACAAAAAAGTCCCGATGATTCGGGACTTTTTTTATTTCTTTCTGTAATGTTTTCTGTATTTCGGATAGGCTAAGGCTCCTATAAAAGTCATAGTGCCCAATGTGTACCAAATCCAACCCAGTGATTTAGCTTCACCGCTGGCATAGGAATGTAACCCTACCAAATGGAAATTCACCCCATAATAAGTAAACAATATAGATACAAAAGCGTACATCGCCATTAAATTAAACAACCATTTATTGCGCATAGCCGGCACAAAACGGGCATGTATAACAAAAGCATACACCATAATACTGATTAATGCCCAAGTTTCTTTAGGATCCCAGCCCCAGTATCTTCCCCAACTCTCGTTAGCCCATTGGCCTCCCAAAAAGTTTCCGATGGTTAACATTATCAACCCAACGGTCAACGCCATTTCATTGATATAAGTGATTTCTTTGATGTTCAATTCCATTTTGGCTTTGTTCTTTTCGGTGGTAAAGAAAATCAATACCAAAGACACAAAACCTAATATCATCCCCAAAGCAAACGGTCCGTAACTCGCTACGATTACCGCTACGTGAATCATTAACCAATAAGAATTCAATACCGGTTGCAGGTTGGCTATTTCCGGATCAATCCAGTTGGCGTAAGCAGCCGTTAGTATCATTGCTGTTACAAAAGCCGAAGAGGCCACGGTTAATTTTGATTTTCGATCAAAAGCCAAACCGAAGAACATGGTGGCCCAAGCTACATATACAATAGCTTCGTAAGCATTACTCCAAGGCGCATGGCCTGAAATATACCAACGAGCGATTAATCCTAAGGTATGCAAAGCAAACAGCAATCCGATTATAACATGCAACCCGTTGATGGTTATTCTTAAAATTTTTCGGTCTTTAAATATTTGAATGATGACTAATACAAACATCAAAGCTGCTGCGGTTATGTACCAATACGGTAACTTTTGGAAGACATCGTATTTGTTGTATAAAATCTCATAATCAATCTTTTGATCCGAAGGACGTACCGTTTTACCAAATTTCTTTTGATAAGCAATCATACCATTAAGCATGGTATTGGCCATGGTATAATTTTTCGATTTTTTGGCTAAGGATAAGGATTCCAAATAGTAAGGAAATGCGTTTTTAATAGTGTCTAATGCCGTTCCGGTAGTTTGACTAATTTCTAAATTAGAAACCCATTTATTGTTTTTGTCATTCGGAATCGGATAAATTTTTAAAATGCTGCCAAACAAAGCGCTGTTCATCAGGTTGATCTTCTTATCCGTTTCTACAAAATCTTTTTCAAACTGATTGGGATTGGCCGTTTTATAGGCTTCTTCTAAGTATGGCGCTAATTTGTAATTGCCTTTGGCATCAAAAAACTTCTTGAACGGAATAAACTTCATTTCGGCCTCTACGCCAATTATTTTTCGAATACTGTCGTTACCGGGTTTTACATAAATCAACGGCAATTCAATCCAAGCAAACGGAAACTGCTTCATGGATAGCAACACCTGGTCGGCATTCATTCCGTTATAAGTATCACTGTGGCTGACTTTTCGCAACAATTCAGAGGAAAAAGTATTAACCGGTTTCATTCTACCGCCGGCATCCTGAATGATGAGTCGACCAAATTGCTCGGCCTGTTTTTCCGGAACTTTATATGAAAGAATAGAGTCCAAGTAGTTAATGTCTTTGCTTTGATGCGGATGATTTTGCGCCAACCCATTAAAGGACACTAACAAAATTACCATCGAAGCCATTTTAGCTTTTTTATTTTTTACGTTTTCCAGCTTTCGCTTCAAATCGGCAAAGCGTGATTTTTTGACAAACATAATGGCCATCAAACAGAAGAACAATAAGAAATAACCCAGATAGGTAATGGTTGTTCCCCAGAAATCGTGATTTACAGAAAGTACCGTTCCTTTTTCATCGGGATCAAATGAAGCTTGGAAAAATCGGAATCCTTTGTAATCTAAAATATGATTCATATAAATTCGGGCATCAAACTTTTTAGTTGAATCTATAACAGTCACTCTACTTTCAAAAGCAGAGAAACTCTTCTCAGTTCCCGGGTATTTTTGTGCAATAAAATCAATTAGTTTCAAACTGAACGGCAATTCATATACTTTGCTGCCGTAGCTCAATGTAAATTCTAATTTACCGAGTTTATACACTTTGGGTTCTCCTTGTTTTCCTTTAGAACCAATTAGTGTTACCTCCTGTTCCTTCCCTTCTGATTTAAGGATTACTGTTAACGCATCTGTGCCGTTTTTGGGTTTGTAGTTCCCACTGGCTTCAAAAGATTTAAATCCTTTTTTAGGTGCATCCGGGAGTACAAACTGAGTACCGCCCACATTGTATAACGAGCGATACATTAGCGGTTGAACCGAATCTTTACCAACTTTTCCTTGCAATCGATCTGCCATTCGCATAAACTGTCCTTCAAAAGGAGAAGTAATGGTATTGGCTTTAGTATCAATATTGATTGCGCCTTTGGTGGGTTTATTGACCGCAAACAACATGTTGTGAATGTCTTGAATTTCGCCTTCTTTCAGCATGTGCTCATGACGCATCCCATCACCCGATTCAACCAACTTAAGGTATACCTCGCCTTTGTCGTCTTCTTTGATGGTTTCTTTGGCATCTAAGACGTAGTTTTTGTATTCTATTTCAAACGGTATAGTCGCAAATTTCTCGTTAATGGAAAAATAGTTATTCGTTACCGGTGACAACAGCATAGGTTTTTCAAAAATGCGGCGTTTCAAACTGCCTTCGTACATTCCATCAACAAAAACGGTCAAATAGCATTTATCCGAATAAAGCTGATTGGAAGTGGCACCTTCTCGTATAGGCATCATTCCTTCGTAGCTAATGTACCTTGTGATAAAAGCACCGGTGATGATGAAAATAAAAGACAAATGCAGCAAGAGTGTGGCCCATTTTTCTTTTTTGTACAATTGATAGCGTTTAATGTTTCCTATGAAATTAATCATAAAGAACAGCATTATAGCTTCAAACCACCAAGCGTTGTACACCCAAATTCGTGCGGTATCAGTATTGTATTTACTTTCGATGAACGTTCCTGCGGCCATGGCTACGGCAAAACCAAGAAACAAAATCGCCATTAAACGTGTGGAGAATAAAATGGAGTATATTTTTTTTCCATGAGGTGGAATATTTTTTAAAAAAGTGCTACAAAAATAGCGTAAATAAATAGATTTATGCTTCATATTTTTTGGGTTTTAATTCTTTTTTAAGAGTTGTGGATTTCTTTGATTTAAAATAAAAAATAAAACTATTTTTCGATAATTTAGCCACATGATTCGAGTAACACTTATTGGTTCCGGAAATGTGGCCCAGCATCTGATACAAGCGTTCAGTCAAACGACTGCTGTTGAGTTGGTTCAGGTGTTTTCAAGACAACCGGAAACAGTGGCACATTTGGTATCTGCTCACCAAATCATCTCTGATTTTAATAAACTGCAAAAGGTCGACCTAATCATCATAGCAGTAATTGATGATGCCATTAGTGAGGTTTCGAATCAAATTCCGTTTGAAAATCAACTGGTAGTGCATACCTCGGGAAGTGTGGCTATGGAAGCTTTAAATGCTAAAAACCGTCGAGGTGTTTTTTATCCTTTACAAACGTTTTCCAAAGCCAAAGCCATTAACTTTAAAGTGGTTCCTATTTGTTTAGAAACCGAAAACGATGGTGATTATAATACACTGGAAACGGTTGCCAAAGCTATATCAAACGTGATTTACCGCATCAATTCCGAGCAAAGAAAAGCCCTGCATGTCGCGGCCGTTTTTGTTTCCAATTTTGTCAATCATTTGTATCAGATTGGCGAAACCATTTGCACCGAAAACCAACTAGACTTTGCGATTTTAAAGCCTTTAATTCAGGAAACGGCGGATAAAATTTTGACTCTTTCACCTGCGGAAGCCCAAACCGGACCAGCTAAGCGACAAGATTCGCAAACGATTAATACGCATTTGGCCTTTTTAACCGATGACCATCAAAAAGAAATTTATAAACTGCTAACAAAATCAATTATCGATAATGGGAAAAAGCTATAAAGAAATATTAAACAACATCTCTACTTTCATCTTTGATGTAGACGGCGTTTTGACTGATAGTACCGTACATATTACACCTACCGGAGAAATGCTTCGCATCATGAATATTCGCGACGGATTTGCGATGAAAGCGGCTATCGAAAGTGGTTATAACGTTTGCATTATATCGGGAGGAAACAACGAAGGCGTTCGTATTCGCTTGAAAAATTTAGGCATTACCGATATTCATTTGGCTTCGCCGGATAAAGTGGCTACTTTCAAAGAATATACCGAATTGTACAATATTGATCCGGAACGAGTACTGTATATGGGGGATGACATTCCCGATTATCATGTAATGCAATTGGTGGGTTTGCCTACGTGTCCACAAGATGCCAGCCCTGAAATTAAGGCAATTTCCAAATACATTTCACACAAAAAAGGCGGGAAAGGCGCTGTGCGCGAAATGATTGAACAAGTGATGAAAGTTCAAGGCAAATGGCACTTGTATTATAACGGAAAACACGATTAAATTTACACTACAACAAATCAAAAATTACTGAATTCAGCAAAAATGAACTTTTTAAAACTAATACGTTACCAAAACCTTTTACTATTGGCATTAATGCAACTGATTTTTCGTTATGGTTTTTTGAAATACCAAGCGATTTATTTGTTTTTAACTGATATTCAGTATGGTTTATTGGTTTTGTCTACCGTTTTGATTGCCGCCGCGGGTTATGTAATCAATGACATTATGGACCAGGAAACCGATGCGGATAACAAACCCAATCATGTGATTATCGGTAAAAGCATATCAGAAGCGATGGGATACAACTTGTATTTTACACTGAATGTAACCGGTGTCGGCATTGGTTTTTATCTGTCGAATGTGATTCAGAAACCTACTTTTGGAGGACTTTTTATCATCATAGTAACGGTATTGTATTTATATGCTACCAGCTTTAAAAAGATGCTTTTGGTCGGTAATATCATAGTGGCGTTGGTGTTATCAATGAGTATTTTAATCATAAGCATTTTTGATTTGCTGCCGTTGACTTATGCTGATAACCGTAGCGAAATGTCGGTCATTTTTTCTTTCTTAATGGACTATGCCATCTTTGCTTTTATACTAAATCTCATTCGGGAAATTATTAAAGACATGGAAGACGTAGATGGTGATTACAACCAAGGAATGAATACCTTACCTATTGCTATTGGTGTAAACCGAACGGCTAAAGTGGTCTTTGGATTAGGGATTATGGCAACACTACTCTTACTTTGGTACATCAACACTTACCTGATGGCAAACCAACTGTATTATGCTGTAATTTACGGATTGCTTTTAATCGTAGGGCCGATGATTTTCTTTGTAATCAAAATGTGGAATGCCACTGCTAAAAAAGATTTCCAACTATTGAGTACTGTATTGAAATGGATTATTTTCTTCGGCATACTTTCAGTGGTGGTGATTACTTTTAACATCAAAAATCATGGATAACGAACACCTCAAAAACTATAAAATTATTCTAGCTTCGGGTTCCCCCAGAAGGCAACAGTTTTTTAAGGACATGGATTTGACTTTTGACATTCGGTTGAAAGACATTGAAGAAATCTATCCGGACCACCTGCAAGGGGTAGAAATTACTAACTATTTGGCTGAATTAAAAGCCGGTGCTTTTGATGGAGAACTTCAACAAAATGAGCTATTGGTTACGAGCGACACCATTGTTTGGCTAAACAACCAAGCTTTGGGCAAACCCAAAAATTACGATGATGCAGTAGCCATTTTAAAATCATTATCCAATAAAACGCATGAAGTAATCACCTCGGTATGCTTCAAAACGATACACAAAACCGAAACTATTTTTGAAGTCACCAAAGTAACTTTTAACGAACTTACCGAAGCGGCCATTCACTATTACCTGGATAATTGCAAACCCTTTGACAAAGCAGGTGCTTACGGCATTCAGGAATGGATTGGCCTAGTCGGCATTACCAAAATTGAAGGTTCCTATACCAATGTCGTCGGGCTGCCAACCGAAAAAGTGTATCACTATTTGAGTCACTTCGAGGCAGAGAACTAAAAAATAACTACCTTTCAATAAAATAAAAAGTATGTCTGAAACCGTAAAATTCCCCTTTTATATTAAACTGGCAGCCATATTACTTTGTTTGATTGGGCTGTTCACGATTACTTATTTAGGACGAGACATTATTTTTCCGATACTGCTTTCGTTGCTTTTTGCCATTATTTTGCGCCCGGTAGTTACTTTTTTGATCAAGCGACTTCGTTTTCCTCATTTCATTGCAGTAGTCTTTGCTATAGTGTTGTTTGTGATGCTCTTTCTGGGTGTCTTTTATTTTATTTCCCTTCAGGTGAGTGATATGGCCAATGATTGGAGCAAAATAAAGAATAACTTCTATTACCATATTGAGCATTTTCAGCAATTGATTCGGGATAATTTTCATTTGAGTAAAAGAGAACAAAACGAGATTATCACAAATGCCACCAAAGACACGCTGGTTTCTGGGCAACAAATCGTTGGAAGCACATTGAATTCGTTTACGGATATCGTTTTAAATCTAACGCTGATCCCTATTTACACCTTTCTTTTTCTACTGTATCAAAATTTATTTATTACTTTTTTAATCAAATTATATAAACCGATACACCACAAAAAACTACGCGAAATACTATACGAAATCAAAATAGCCGTCCAAAGTTATGTTGTAGGATTGCTATTTGAAATGGTAGCGGTTTCAGTATTAACAACCATTGGCTTGTACCTTATTGGTATTGAATACTTTATTTTGTTAGGCATCATTACCGGAATTTTGAATTTGGTGCCTTACATCGGAATACTATTTGCCGGCGCCTTGAGTATAGTGGTTTCGCTTTCAGGCTCCACAGATTTATCAATTGTCGTCGGAGTAATTGTGGTGAATATTATTGTGCAACTTATCGATAATAATATATTGGTTCCGCTGTTTGTCAATTCAAAAGTGCAAATCAATGCACTAGTTTCGATAGTCGGAATTATTGTTGGCAATGTTTTAGGAGGGATTACCGGAATGTTTCTAGCGATTCCGATTATTGCCATTATAAAAGTGATTTTCGACCGAATAGAATCTTTAGAACCTTGGGGCTATCTGATGGGAGATGATTTACCGAAAACCTTCGAATGGCACAAAATCAAAATTCCGTTGTATAACTACAACACCTCCACCACTACCATCAATTTCAGCAGTGATACTCCCGAAGAAATCGTTCCTGAAAATGAGGAAAACGATACCATTGAAAATAAGAGCGACTAGTTTTAAATTAACTTTAGATAAAAGATATGACTTTCTTTTCTGATTTTGCCAAAGAGGTAATCGCAACCGGAATTCTGTTAGTTCTTGTTATTGTGCTGCGAGTTTTAGTGGCCAAATTGATTCGTCGTTATGCCAAACTCTCCTCTATCATGGAGCATCGGACGAATTTAGTTATTAAATACATTCATCTATTAATCAATATACTGGCATTGGTTTGCCTTATTGTAATTTGGGGCGTACAGAAAAAAGACATTCTTTTCACCTTATCCTCTGTTACTACCGTGGTGGGTGTAGCCATGTTTGCCCAATGGTCAATACTAAGTAATATCACTTCCGGAATTATTTTGTTTTTCTTTTTTCCTTTTCGGATTGGAGATATTATCAGTGTTCATGATAAAGATTTTCCGATTCAAGCCGAAATTGAAGACATCAAAGCGTTTCACATCTATTTAAAAACCGACAAAGGCGAACGCATCACCTACCCTAACAACTTACTCTTACAAAAGGGAATTTCTATCATCAGGCAAAAGTATGATGATACAGAATTTACGGATTAATTTTAATTATGTAAATTTTAAAAAAAATCATGTAACACTCTTTGGCTATCGACCAACTAATTTTGTTTTATACAATAACAAAAATTATGTCTAATCTAATTGACTTATATTTCTGAACATTTCAATCATAGAAATAGCAGCAATTAAATTAAAAAAGAGAATTATGAGAACAACTAAATTAGTATTACTGGTAGCGCTGTTTGCGGCTACGGTAAGTAGTAAAGCGCAAGTTTCTGTGAATGTCAATATTGGAACACCTCCGGTTTGGGCTCCTGCAGCACCCGTTGAAGTAGAATATTACTATCTTCCGGATATCGGAGTGTACTATGATGTACCGGCACGAGCTTATATTTATTTCGGAAACGGTGCATGGAGACGTAGTGCTTATCTTCCGGCTCGTTACAGAGGATACGATTTGCATCATGGACATACAGTATATTTAACCGATTATCACGGAAGGACGCCTTACGTATATTATAAACAGCATAAAGTAAAATACAAAGGGGATTATGGCTGGAAGAAAAATGGTCATGATAACGGAAACCACAATGGCAATTTCAAAGGAAATAACGGAAATGGTAAAGGTCATGGCAATGGTCATGGTAAAGGCCACGGAAGAAAATAAAAAAACACTATAAACCGTCATAAGTAAAGGCTGAGAAATTTCTCAGCCTTTACTTTTTTGACAGTAATAGAACAAAAACTAAGTAGTTAATAATCAATTATATAAAATAATACAATTCCTAGTATTTTGTTAAAACTGTGTATTTCATCGATAATCCAATCTTATTAACGGATTTGTAACCAAATCTTTGTATATCTTTGTCGTAGATTTTTATTAAAAATGCCGCTCGATATTTTTGTTAATCCCAAATCTACAAAAACATGAAAACGACTAAAGTACTCCTCGTCCTTTTTATTGCCTTGATATCCAATGGTATCCATGCACAAGAGACTGCAATAAAAAAAGAATCATTACCCATCAACAGCAAAAACAACTGTTACCTTCGCTATTACTATTTTCCTAATCTGGAAGCTTATTTCGATAATCTGAAAATGGTGTATTACTACAAAGAAAAAGGCGAATGGGTAACTGCTCCTGAACTTCCTGAAAACTTTGGTGGCTATTCATTATACAATAAAGCCCGGGTAACCATCAATAATTTTGATGATGAGAATCCGTATCAATTGATATTGCTTCACAAAAAAATCTATCCTTACAACTCTAAAGGAAGATTTGCCTACGCTACTACCGGCGGAACAGATTAGATTAAATCTGCACGATTGTTAAAATAAAAATAATTAAAACATACATTTTTATTTAATCTGTATATTTGAAGCTATTGCACCTCTAACGCTTATAAAATGCAAAAGCTTTACACTTTTTCTATTGCCGTTTTACTTTTCACTTTTCAATCGGGTTGGGCACAACAGCCCCAAAAACCTGATGCTGTCGACTTATACAATCAAATTCAAAAGCTGAATTTTTTAGGTTCCGTGCTATACATTGCAGCGCATCCCGACGATGAAAACACGCGTCTTATCTCCTATTTGTCCAATGATATAAAAGCCCGCACCGGTTATTTATCGTTAACCCGTGGCGATGGCGGACAAAATCTTATCGGACCTGAATTACGGGAACAACTGGGCGTTATTCGCACACAAGAATTAATAGAAGCACGAAAAATAGATGGCGGAGAACAATTCTTTTCGCGCGCCAATGACTTTGGTTTTTCTAAAAACCCTGATGAAACATTACAAATATGGGACAAAGACCAAGTGCTTAGCGATGTTATCTGGACCATCAGAAAGTTTCAACCGGATGTAATCATCAATCGGTTTGATCATCGTTCGCCGGGCACTACGCATGGGCATCATACTTCCTCAGCTATGTTGAGTTTCGAAGCTTTTGACAAAGTAAACGATGCTACAGTTTTTCCAAATCAATTGCAGTATGTAACCACCTGGCAACCCAAACGCTTATTTTTCAACACCTCGTGGTGGTTTTATGGCAGTAAAGAAAAATTTGATGCCGCTGACAAAACCAATTTAATCAACCTTAAAATAGGAACCTATTACCCATCAATGGGTAAATCTAATCAGGAAATTGCCGCGTTGAGTCGAAGTCGTCATCAGTCACAAGGTTTTGGCTCTACCGGAACCCGTGGTGAAGAAGACGAATACCTGGAATTCCTGAAAGGCGAAACTCCTCAAAATAAAACCAATCTTTTTGAAGGCATTGATACCACTTGGAATCGTGTAAAAAATGGCAAACCTATAGGCGATATTCTTGCTGTCGTTGAGAAAAACTTTGATTTCAAAAACCCTTCCGCCAGTATTCCGGAATTAGTAAAAGCCTATGATTTAATTCAAAAGTTGGAGGATACCCATTGGAAAAGTCTTAAATCCGAAGAAATCAAAAAAATTATTGCCGGTTGTGCCGGTTTGTATCTCGAAGCCGTTGCCGATACTCAGGAAGCTACGCCGGGAAGTACATTAAAAGTTAAATTGGAAGCCATTAACAGAAGTTCCGCTGCAATCAATTGGAACACCATTGTTACTTATCCCAATTCGATGAACACGCAGGAAATCACGCCGATGCCGAATAACAAATCGATTACTAAATCCATTGAACTGCAACTTCCCAATGACCTCAATTATACTAATGCCTATTGGTTAAACCAAAAAGGAACCGTCGGGATGTATCGTGTAGACAATCAGCAAAACATTGGAAAACCGGACATCATTCGAGAAGTAAAAGTGTTCTTTGTTCTTGAAATTAACGGCGTAAACATTCCGTATGAACGCAATGTGGTTTACAAATACAACGATGATGTAAAAGGCGAAGTCTACCAACCGCTGGATATTGTTCCGGTGGCTACTTCTTCTATTGCCGAGAAAGTCTACATTTTCAATAATGACCGAAGTAAAACCATCACGGTAAAAGTAAAAGCCGGAAAAGACAACCTCAGTGGCAATGTAAAACTTCAAGTGCCGCAAGATTGGAAAGCCTCTCCTTCAGAAATTCCGTTTACCGTTGACAAAAAAGGACAGGAAGTATTGGCGGTTTTTACCGTTTCTCCTTCTGAAGAAGCCAGCGAAATCGACATCAAAAGCATAGTGACTATTGACGGACAATCGTACGACCAAAACAAAATTGACATCAACTATCCGCACATTTACAAACAAATGGTAATCAAACCGGCCGAAGCCAAAGGCATTCGTTTAAAAATTAAAACCAAAAATGAAAAAATTGCCTATATCATGGGCGCCGGTGATGAAGTGCCTAAAAGTTTATTACAGATGGGATATGAAGTCCAACTACTGAAACTGGAAGAAATCAGTGCCGAAAAGTTGCAAGGATTTGATGTGGTAATGACCGGAATTCGTGCCTATAATGTGGTCAATGCGTTAGCGTTCAAACAAGCAATTCTGTTAGATTTTGTCAAAAACGGGAAAACAATGATAGTGCAATACAACACTACAGATGATTTGGTAACCAAAGACATCGCTCCTTATCCGATAAAAATTTCCCGCGACCGCGTGACCGAAGAAAATGCAGAAGTTCGCTTTTTAGCACCAAAACATCAGGTATTAAATTATCCAAACAAAATAACCGCTGAGGATTTCAAAGGATGGAAACAGGAACAAGGTTTGTACTATCCAAGTGAATGGGACTCCAATTTTACAGCAGTTATCTCAGCCAATGACAAAGGTGAGAAACCAAAAGACGGAGCGTTACTACTTGCCAAATACGGCAAAGGAAATTATATTTATACCGGACTGAGCTTCTTTCGTGAATTGCCCGAAGGCGTTCCGGGGGCCTTCCGACTACTGGCCAACATGATAGCAATAGGAAAATAATATGGAAACTAAGAAATCATCATGGAAGAATAGCTACACTTGGGTCTTAATCATCAATGCTATTTATATTATCGTCTTTTTTATTCTAATGCAATTATTCTTTTAATATGCAGCAACTCGACTGGATTGTTTTATCGGTAACCTTACTTTTTATAGTTTCCTATGGCGTATACAAAACCCGAGGAAGCAAAAACGTAGAAGATTATATTTTAGGAAATAAGGAAACCCCTTGGTGGACGGTAGGTTTATCAGTAATGGCAACACAGGCCAGCGCCATAACCTTCCTCTCTACTCCGGGACAAGCTTATCATGACGGCATGGGATTTGTGCAGTTTTATTTCGGTTTGCCGATAGCTATGGTCGTCATTTCCATCACATTTATTCCTATTTACCACAAGCTGAAAGTCTTTACGGCTTATGAATATTTAGAAAAAAGATTTGATTTAAAAACACGCTCCTTTACAGCAATCCTCTTTTTGGTACAGCGAGGACTCGGAACCGGATTGACCATTTATGCTCCGGCGATTATTCTCTCTTCTATTTTGGGGTGGAATCTAACGATGCTGAATGTGATTATCGGCATCATGGTTATCATCTATACTTTTACCGGTGGAACCAAAGCCGTAAACGTAACTCAAAAGCAACAAATGTTCATCATCATGAGCGGAATGTTTATTACCTTTTTCCTGATATTACATTTATTGCCCAATGATATGACGTTCTCCAACGCCTTGCATATTGCCGGTGCCAATGGTAAAATGAACATCTTGGACTTCTCTTTCGATCCTGAAAACCGCTACACGTTTTGGAGTGGCATTACCGGGGGATTCTTCCTGATGCTGTCTTATTTTGGTACTGATCAATCGCAAGTGGGACGCTACCTTTCGGGTAAATCAGACCGCGAAAGTCAGATGGGATTAATCATGAACGGTTTTCTCAAAGTACCCATGCAGTTCTTTATCTTGTTAACCGGTGTAATGGTGTTTGTCTTTTTCCAATTCAATCCGGTGCCGTTGCATTTCAATCCTATTAATAAAAATGCTGTAGAAAAATCAACCTATGCCGAGCAGTACAACTCGCTTGAAAAACAGCTAACCAATTTATCCGAAGAAAAAAAAGAATACAACCTGCTGTATATTGACCATTTAAATCAAAATTACGACAACCCTATTTTAAGAAACAAACTGGTTTCACTCTCCGGAAAAGAAAAAGATTTACGCGAACAAGCCAAAGAAATCATTGAAAAAGTAGACGGAAAAGCAGAAACCAACGACAAAGATTATGTTTTCATTTACTTCATATTGCATTACCTGCCGTCAGGTTTAATCGGACTCTTGTTGGCCGTAATATTCTCAGCAGCCATGTCTTCTTCCGCTTCGGGCTTAACGGCATTAGCTTCTACAACAGCTATCGACATATACAAACGAAACGTCAAAGGCGAAAAATCAGAGAAACATTTTGTAAATGCTACCAAAGCATTCACACTACTTTGGGGAATTATAGCCATACTTTTTGCTTGCGTAGGAACCTTGTTTGAAAACCTAATTCAGCTGGTAAACATAGTAGGCTCTATATTCTACGGAACCGTATTAGGTGTTTTTCTGGTTGGTTTTTATATCAAATACGTTAAAGCCAATGCCATTTTTTTCAGTGCCGTCATCAGCCAAACTACCATCTTTTTCATTTACTATTACACTATTCACATCTATCCTACCGGACAGGAAAAACTGGGTTACCTGTGGCTGAACTTCATCGGAGCTACATTAACGGTGGTCTTGTCCATCCTTTTCCAATTGGTGTTGAAAGATAAAGAAAAAGAAATCGCATAAAAAAACCACGAATTCCTGGTGGGTTCGTGGCTTCTTTTATTTTATTGGAAAAGGAATTATTTCTTACTCCATTCCTTGATACTGTCGTTATTCATTTTAACGTAATCGGCATTCTTAGCTTTTTCGGCTGCGGCTAATGATAATTTTGCGGTTTCAATAGCATTCTTTTTATCGCCTAATTTGGCCTGAATTAAGGACTTCAAACGCAATTGCCAAAAAGGAACATCTTCACCCGGTTTAACCATGGAAACGGCTTTGTTTACATAGTCCAACGCTTTGTTTAAATCACCATTTGACTGATAAAAATATTGTGCGGCAGAGAAATAGTCTCCGGCAGTTGGTCCGGCTAATGCTTTTTCAATGCTGGCCATAGCGGCTTTTTGTGTTGGCACTTCAAATTTCAATGACACCATCGTTTTCTCCCAAGAAATATCTAAAGTAGCGCTGTCATTAGTCAAATTATTAATCGAAACCGTAAGCGATTCTACCGGATTACCTAAAGCAATAGGGTCAACATTGGTGGTATAAGCTACTTTGTTAACATCCCAGTTGTCCGGGGTACCCCAATTATCCGTGTCGGTATAAAAAATTACTTCCCACATATCGGCTTTTGGCGTAGTATATAAAGCATACTTTCCTTTTTTCAATGTAGTTCCTTTGATGACAACATCTTCACTAAATGTTACGGTCGTATTAGCATTAGCTCCTGTTCTCCATAATTTTCCAAAAGGCACTAAATCGCCAAAAACTACACGCCCTTTAGCGCTGGGTCTTGAATAATCAACAGTAACATCGGTCAATCCAACTACTTGCGTTAGTGTGGAGTGCGGACTTGGAGCAGGTGTTTTCACTTGAGCGTGAATCACATAGTTAGCAATGATGGTTGCCAAAACAAAAATAATTTTTTTCATGAGATTGGTTTTTTTTGATGTTGGTTCAAATTTACAAATAGTATAAGTTGACGAATGTTAAGAATAACTTAAATATATTTGTTTAATGTTTATTAAAAATAATTAAACATTTTGTACTTTTACAAAAAATAACAATGAAAATATACTCCCTGCATACCAAACAAAACCTGCCCATTTCCCTAGAAGAAGCATGGGAATTCCTATCCAACCCAAAAAACCTGAAAGTCATTACCCCGGATTACATGGGATTCAAAACTTTATCAGGTGATGACAGAGCTATGTTTTCGGGACAAATTATTCAGTATATAGTAACGCCTGTCTTAGGTATTCCTATGAAATGGGTCACCGAAATTACTCATGTAAAAGACCAAACCTATTTTGTAGACGAACAACGCTTCGGGCCTTATGCCTTATGGCACCACAAGCATTTCTTAAAAGAAATTCCGGGCGGCGTAGAAATGGAAGATATAGTAGATTACAAACTTCCTTTGGGTATCTTGGGCCAATTGGTACATCCTTTTTTAGTAAAACCCAAACTAGACGAAATCTTTACGTATAGAAGAACAAAACTAATTGAATTGTTTGGCGAATTTAAACAACCTTAAAATGAAAAACATACTGTTAATAGGCGGTTCCTATGGTATTGGCCTAGCCTTAGTCAAAGAACTGCAAAACGATCACCATGTTTATGTGGCTTCCAGAACAAGTGAAAACCTGTCAGGATTGCATTGCACCCACATTCCCTTTGATGCCTTGACGGATACATTAGACAAAACTAAACTCCCCGAAGTACTTGACGGACTAGTGTATTGCCCGGGAAGTATTAACCTGCGACCTTTTAAAGGCTTAAAACCCGAAGCTTTTGAAGCTGATTTACAAATCAATTTCATTAGTTTGATCAAAGTCATTCAAACGGTTTTACCTAACTTAACCGCTTCGGAACAGTCGAGTATAGTGCTGTTTAGTTCTGTAGCCGCCGGTATGGGCATGCCGTTTCATACCAGTGTAGCCGCAGCCAAAGGGGCTATCGAAGGTTTTGCCAAAGCCTTAGCAGCCGAATACGCTCCCAAAATAAGAGTCAATGTAATAGCGCCTTCTTTAACGGATACGCCTTTAGCTGATAAATTCTTAAACTCCGAGGAGAAGAAAGATAAGTCAGCCCAACGTCATCCGTTAAAACGTGTGGGGACTGCTCAGGATATGGCGCAAATGGCCGACTTTCTGCTAAGCGATAAAAGCAGTTGGATTTCGGGACAAATTTTTCATGTGGATGGCGGTATGTCAACCCTTTTAGTTAATGCTAATTCATAAGATATGAACCTGTTTTGGTTTCGTCGCGACTTGCGATTAGAGGATAACGTCGGCTTATTTCACGCTTTAAAAAACAGTGATGAAGTGCTTCCTATCTTTATTTTTGATGAAACAATACTTGCTCAACTGCCCAAAGACGATGCGCGTGTAACGTTCATTCACAAGCAATTAGAAAAAATGCAAAGCCAATTAAACTCCATCGGGAAGTCGATGGCGGTGTTTTATGGCGAACCATTTGAAGTATTCAACAAAATCCTGACGGAAAACAACATTAAAACGGTTTATACCAATCACGATTACGAACCTTACGCCCGCAAACGTGATCTGGAATTGTACCATTTATTCCAAGAATATGACATCGAATTCAAAACCAGTAAAGACCAAGTAATCTTTGAAAAAAGTGAAGTGGTTAAAGACGACGGTACGCCTTATGTTGTCTATACACCATATTCAAAAAAGTGGAAAGAAAACTTTAAGAAGATAACCTTAACAAACTACGATTCAGAAAACTACCTCAACAAAATAGCAGTCCACACCTATCCGTTTTTAAGCTTAGAAAATATTGGTTTTGAAAAATCTTCCATCCAAGTTACGCCTTATGATGTATCCGAAACGTTGATTCAAAACTACGAAGCCACACGCAATTACCCGGCGATGAACAAAACGTCCTACTTGGGCATTTACTTCCGCTTTGGTGCTGTTTCTATCCGAAAGATGGTAGCTAAAGCCATAGCCGAAAAAAACGAGACCTTTTGGAACGAACTGATATGGCGGGAGTTTTTTATGCAAATCCTTTGGCACTTTCCGCACACCACTACTAAAAGTTTCCGCGATAAATACGATGCCATCCGTTGGGACAATAACGAAGCCTTGTTCCAAAAATGGTGCGACGGACAAACAGGTTACCCGTTCGTAGATGCCGGAATGCGCGAACTGAATACCACCGGACATATGCACAACCGTGTTAGAATGATTGTGGCCAGTTTTTTATGCAAACATTTATTAATCGACTGGCGTTGGGGAGAAGCCTATTTTGCCACCAAACTATTAGATTACGAACAAGCCAGCAATGTCGGGAATTGGCAATGGGCCGCCGGTAGCGGTGTAGATGCAGCGCCTTACTTCAGAATCTTTAACCCGACAGAACAAATCAAGAAGTTTGACAAAGACTTGGCCTATATCAAAAAGTGGGTGCCGGAACTGAATACGTTAGACTATCCACTTCCTATCGTGGATCACAAAGAAGCACGAGAGCGTTGCTTAGTGACGTATAAAAAAGCGGTGGGTTAATGAATATGCTTAATTAGGTCGTAACTCAATTCTTTAAAACTGCTAATCACTTTATCGGCCTTGCTGTAATCCTGCATTTTCGAATGATAGCTGTCGTACCCTATGCAATAAATTCCGGCCGCTTTAGCCGCTAAAATACCATTGGTACTGTCTTCAATGACTATACAGTTTTCTATAGGGGTTTGTGCCAAATAAGCAGCGTGCTGAAAAATAGCCGGATGCGGTTTTGACTTAGGAAAATCTTCCCCCGAAACGATATGGGTAAAATATTGATGCAACTGAAACCTATCGAATATTCTGTTAATCGTAACGGTGGCTGAGGACGAAGCCAAAACCAACTGCATCCCATTGGCATACAATTCTTTAATTAAATCTTCAACGCCTTCCAGCAAATACAAATCTTCTTTGCTGTCAAAAGCATCGTTAAACAATTGGCGTTTGGTTTCTACCAAATCAGCCACCTCTTCTTTCAGGTTGAATTGGGCCTTGAGTCGCTCAAAAATATTTTTGGTGGAGTTCCCCGTAAACGAAGCATACATTTCGGGCGTAACCGCTATGTTGAGTTGCTTAAAATGCTGGTAGTAAGCATAATGATGTACCGGTTCGGTGTCCACAATTACACCATCCATATCAAAGATTACGGTCTGTATCATAGGTAGAGAAGCTGGGCAGCTACGTTTTTATTTTTCTGATTTTAACAAATGCTTGATCACAGTTTCGGCCGCGTGCAACCCAAAAAGACAAGGCATCCAACTGTTGGTCCCATAAAACGACTTTTTAAAGTTTTTACCATCGGTCAGTTTAACGCTGGATTGATCGGGCATTTCGGTTGAGAATACCGCTTTAATCCCTTTGGATATTTTGGCGTCTTTCAACCGCTTACGAACGTTTTTGGCCAACGGGCAATACTCTGTTCGGCTAATGTCGCGCACTTTTACTTTACTGGCCTCGTATTTGCCTCCGGCGCCCATACTGCTGATGGCTTTTACTTTTTTGCGTTTGGCAGCAATTAATAAATTCAGTTTGGGCGTTATACTGTCAATGCAATCTAAGACGTAATCAAATTCGGGTGTCACAATTTCCAACGCTCTTTCAGGCGAAAGGAACTCTTCTACTCTAACCAAGTTCAGCTCAGGGTTAATATCCATCAATCGATCCCCAACCACATGCACCTTGGGCATCCCCACGGTCGAATGTAAGGCAGGCAACTGACGGTTTACATTGGTAATATCTACCACATCCCCATCAACAATGGTCATATTCCCTACCCCGGCACGAACCAAAAACTCAGCCGCAAACGAGCCTACGCCTCCCAGTCCGACTACCAAAATATTGGCGTTTTTTAACTTGTTTAACCCTTCGGCTTTAAATAAAAGCTCTGCTCTTTCTTGCCACTTTGCCATTACTGAATTCTTATTTTTTTGGATTATTAGACTAAAAACAAGCCGCAAAAATAAACAAAAATATACAATGGTACTGTTAACAGTATAAGTCGGATTTTATAAATACGTTTAAAAAAGTTGTACATTAGCTTTCTATGCTGCATTTGTTTAAATAATGTTTGCCCGCTGAAAGCAAAGAGATTCCACGATATAAATTGTATTTATACATTGAAAATATTGCATTCGACAACGCTATCCAAAGCGGCGCCAAACTAATCAGTCCGATTTCAGACAGAGATTGGGGTGACCGAGCCTGCTATTTTGCTGATTTGGATGGCCATATTATTGCTTTTGCTGAAAAAATAAACTAACTCCTTATGAAAAAAATAACGCTTTTACTGCTACTGCTTTGTTCTCTTACCGGCTTTTCTCAAAGTACCGAAACCCAAGCCGATAATAACATTTACAATACGGCCGGTATCGACACCAAACCCGAATTTCCGGGAGGCATTGAAAAATTGAATGCTATGGTCAATGAAAGCTACCTGAAATCAGGCTATGCCTCAGAAAAAAAAGGAAAAGTATACGCTATGTTTGTAATCGAAAAGGATGGCTCGCTTACCGATGTGAAAATCTTGCGTCAGGTAGATATCCTGAAAGCCAAAGAGCTGGTTCGAATCTTAACCACCTTACCCGTAAAGTGGACTCCGGGAAAACAAAACGGCAAAACGGTTAGAGTACTTTATTCGCTCCCTTTAATCATTGGGACTTAAACCGTTATAAGATTCCCCACAAAAACAAAGCAATACCCTAATGGAAAAGAACAAAATATATACGATGATAGTGGCCGGTGTCTATCCGCATTATATTAACAAAGCCGAGAAAAAAGGACGCACCAAAGCCGAAGTAGATGCCATTATTTATTGGTTAACCGGCTATGACGAAAAGAGCTTGCAACAACAAATAGACCTACGTGTTGATTTTGAAACGTTCTTTAATCAGGCACCTCAACTTAACCCTAATGCTAACAAAATTACCGGTGTTATTTGCGGGTATCGGGTAGAAAACATTGAAGATGCCCTAGTGCAAAAGGTACGCTATTTAGACAAGTTGATTGATGAATTGGCCAAAGGAAAAGCCATGGAGAAGATTTTAAGAAAGTAAGGTTTTAAACTAAATCCACTATCACCACACTCTTACTTGCATCCTCTAACATAGGAATATAAGTTCCCCTTGCATTAATATAAAACTGTACTTCCAGTAAAGTAAATACGGTACCGATGGTATTGGCTTTTATAGGCAAGGGTAAGTTCATTCGCTTTGGCAAAGAAGTTTTGCTTTCCAGAATACAGTTGGTGCTGACTAATTCAAGGGCATCAGTGGTAAAATCAAAAGCCAAGCGATGCACCCTAAACCCAATGTAGTTGGCTGTTTCAGGAAACAGTAGGTCATTTGTTTTAAAGGTTAAAGAGTCTTTGCTAATCTGACAGGCTAGGATCATTTTAGCCTCAGGGTTAAAATTGTACCCTTTTAGTTGTTGCTTGCCTTCAAGGGTGGTTAAAGCAGTTGTCAAGTGTCGTTCTCCTCGGACAGCCGTGGTATCACAAGTAATTACTTCTCTCATTTTCTTAGTAAAAGCATTGACCACGGCCAAGTTGTTTTGTTTGGGCAAAATACCATACAAAGCCACTCGTATTGCTTTGCACAAGGAAGAAACGTTTCCGAACTCTTTTGCCGTTTGCCGACTGGGTTCATAATGAGCCGCATTTTTCAGCGTTTCCGTAGCAAAGCCGCTTACGGCCTTCACTACTACTCTATCGCCCCAAGGGTACAATACATAATTCCCTATTCTTTTAGGAAAATCACCTTCTGTTTTTAAAATAGCCATCGTAACTCTCTTTTATCTTGTTCGGGTTTTAGTCGGGTTTTGTTCGGGTTTTGTTCGTACCTGTGCTACCCTAAGGTAGGGGCAAAAAACCATCACTTTGCGAAAAAAACATCTTTTTGCGAACAAAGACAAAACAAAAACCGAACCAAAACAGACGACTAATGTATTGGAGCGTGCAAATCAACCCATAGAATAAAAAAAGGAACCCTGAAATCAAATGCCAAAAACCTGCATCCGGTTGGCTTCCACCAGCTCTTGCAAGGCTTCCACCGTAATCCCTTTGTATTGAGCGGCTAAGACATACACTTCTTCTAAGGTTTCTTCTATGGTATCGGTTTCCAGAAAAAAACGGTCATTGGGTACCGAAAGAAAGACCTCTTTTAATTCGGGATTGCGCAACAAGTATTTGCCAAAAGAAAGGTAACAGCCATGGTCAACCAAGTGCTTGGCGACTTGTGCATTTTTAGAAAACCCATGCAATACCACCGGAACACTTATCTGAAGGCGGTTTTTTATTTCAAGCAACTCCTGATACGCCGCTACCAAGTGGAGCACTAATGGCTTTTGGTGTTTTTCGGCCAAGGCTATTTGCTTTTCAAACACTTCGATTTGTAAAGTCAAAGGAATGTCGATGCGCTTATCCAAACCACATTCGCCCAAAGCCAGGCATTCGGGTAAGGCTAGTTTTTCATCAATGAGTTGCAAATCACTTGGCAATCGAGTTTCCTCAATATACCACGGATGGATGCCAATAGAATACTGAGGAATACTGCTGTCAAATGCCCATGGATACTGATTGACCAATTCCAGCCTGTCGGGTTGATTGGTAAACTTGTGCGTATGGAGATTAAAATAGGCCATGTTCAAAAATAGTGTAAAAGTTACAACGGTACAACCGGAGCGAGCGATAAAGTTTTCTACTTTTGTAGTACATCAATCATCACTTCATGCTCCTAACCGCTTTTCAACGCTATATCAATAATTTCAAGGGGTTTACTCGCGAAATATGGATACTTACCATTATTACCTTCATCAATCGTGCAGGGACTATGGTATTGCCGTTTCTTTCTAAATATTTGAAAGAAGATTTGAGCTTTACCTATAGTGAGGTGGGTTGGATTATGGTTTGCTTCGGCTGCGGTTCTATGCTGGGCTCTTGGCTGGGGGGCAAACTTTCGGATAAGATTGGCTTTTACCGCATCATGATTTTCAGTTTGCTGACTACCGGGGTATTGTTAATTTTCGTAGAGTTCATTACCAGCTTTATAGGCTTGTGTATCGGTATGTTTGTATTGATGAGCATAGCCGATATGTTTCGTCCGGCCATGTTTGTTTCTATAGGAGCTTATGCCAAACCCGAGAACCGAACACGGGCTTTAACCTTAGTGCGGTTGGCAGTGAATTTAGGGTTTTCTGCCGGGCCTGCCTTAGGAGGTCTAATCATTATGACTATTGGCTATCGCGGGTTGTTTTGGGTAGATGGCGCCACTTGTATCGTGTCCATCCTTATCTTTTGGGCACTAGTCAAAGAAAAAAAGAAATCACCTTTCTTGGATAAAGAACAACCAACTGCAGTCGTACCTCAATCGGTTTTCAAAGACAAACCTTTTTGGATATTTCAGGCATGCTGTTTAGTTTGCGGCATCTTGTTCTTTCAGGTATTCACCACCATCCCGTTATACCACGGAGAACAGTTTCATTTGAGTGAATTTCAAACCGGATTGTTGCTAACGATGAACGGCTTACTGATTTTCTTCCTCGAAATGCCGCTGGTGAGTTTCGTTGAACGCAAAAAAATCAACAAAGTCAAAGTAGTTTTTCTGGGCTGCTTCTTTATGGCTATTAGTTTGTATTTAATGCTGATTACCGCTTGGGTAGGCATATTGGTCATCATGATGCTCTTTATGACTTTGGGCGAGATGTTCTCTTTTCCTTTCTCCAACTCGGTCTCACTAAGCCGTGCCCCTAAAGGCCATGAAGGACGCTATATGGCTATTTATACTATGAGTTTCAGTATGGCTCATATCCTGAGTTCTAAAATGGGGATGCAAATCATTCAGGATTATGGCTATACGGCCAATTGGCTTTTCATGGGCACCTTGGGAATCATCGGAACCGGCTTTGGTCTCTGGGCCTATAGGCTGATACAAGCCGAAAACCAATAACGGCTACTCCCGCTCCTTCCTTTTAGTAAAAAAGCAAATTCCTTAAAATTTAGTTAAATAACTATAAATATAGTTTGTTAACTAAAAATATAGTTGTAAGTTTGGTTTCAAATACAATCACTCATGCAAAAGTTAACGAACAAGGAAGAAGAGATCATGCAAATTTTATGGAAGTTAAAAAAAGCTTTCGTAAAAGATGTATTGGCCGAGATAACAGAAGACCAGCCACATTATAACACCCTTTCCACTATCATAAGAAACTTGGAAGAAAAGGGATTTGTAGCGCACAATGCGTATGGTAACACCCATCAGTACTATCCTATTGTAAAAATGGAAGAGTACAGAAAGCGGTTTATGAATACGGCTATTGAAACCTATTTCAATAGTTCTTATAAAAACATGGTTTCCTTTTTTGCCGAAGAGGAAAAGATATCAGCAGATGAATTACGGGAGATTTTAGCTATAATCGAGAAAAAGCAGTAGTATGGAAACACTATTCATCTATTTAGTAAAATCGAGCGGACTGTTAGCCATGTTCTATTTGGCTTATCACTTTTTAGTACGCAAAGAAACGTTCTTTGACGGCAATCGTTGGTTTTTATTAGCCGGATTGTTTACCTCAGCCTTGCTGCCTTTGTTCTTTATCAAAAAAATAGTTTGGGTAGAAAGACCTAAAATGGCATTGGAAGATTTAGTGGCTTACACCCAACAAGCGACCTCAAACACAAAAGAAATACAAGCTGTTGAAGCATTTGATTGGATGCAACTTATTTGGATTGGTTATAGTCTCATTGCATTAGTTTTAGTGATTAGAATTGTGCTTAATTTATACTCACTCTATCGAATGCTTCACAAACAGCAAATGTTTAAAAGAGAGGGGTATACACTAGTTGACTTAGACGATAACATCTCCCCTTTTTCGTTCTTCAACTACATCGTGTACAACTCCGATTTTTATACCGATGACGAGCTCCAAAGCATCATATTACACGAGCAAGTACACAGCAAAGAACGCCACTCGGCTGATATTTTAATTACCAAATTGTTCTGCGTAGTTTTCTGGTTTAACCCGTTTATATGGTTGTATAAAAAAGCCATAGCGCAAAACTTGGAATACATAGCCGACCAAAAGGCCATTCAACAACTGGACGACCGACAAGCCTACCAACACGCTTTATTAAAAGTAGTTTCTCATCAAAACTGCCTATCCATCACTAATCATTTTTATCAATCATTAATCAAAAAACGAATCGTTATGTTAAACACCAATCAATCACACAAAAGAAACACCTGGAAGTATGCGGTAATTCTGCCGGCCTTAGTTGGTTTTGTACTGTTATTCCAAATCAAAGTCGTAGCACAAGAAATCGATTTGGCCACTTGGACCAAAAACATCAGCAACCCTAATCAAGTTAGCGTCAAAATTGATAAAAACTGTTCTGATGCCCAACTAAAGCATGAAGCGGCTAAACTAAAAGACGAGCACGGCGTAACCCTGAAATTTTCAAAAGTAAAACGAAACACTTCGGGTGAAATTACCTGTATCAAAGTATCCTATAAAGATGAAAACGGTAAAAAAGGTACTACTCAAGTAAGCGGTGACGAGCCTATCAAACCGATACTTTTCTTTAAAAACAACCAATCTATTGGCTTTGGTTCGCCTAAATCATTCCGAGTGCATGCCAATGGTACTACTGCCGGCAACGGAGAGCATTTTGTCTATAAATTTGATGACAGCATTCCGGAAAACTATAATGTTGATATAAACATAGAGGCTCCGGAAGCCCCTGAGGCACCGGAAGCGGCAGAAGCACCCGAGGCTCCTGAAGCCATGACGTGGATTAATAGTGACAATGGGAATTCAAAAATCGTTATCAAAAAAGACGGGAAAGCGCCTTTAGTTATCGTTGACGGAAAAGTGATGGAAGGAGATGAAAGTATTTTGTCTAAAAAAGAAATAGACGAACTTAAAAATTCCTTCAAAATGAATATTGACGGTGAAAGCGCTCAAGTCATCATCAACGGACAAGATATGGCCAAAATCAGAAGCAATGCCTTGGCAGATGCCCAAGTTCAAATGAAGCGAATGAGTCCGCAAATCAGAGCACAAGTAAAAAGAGAAATGCAAAGAGCCCATGCGGATATGGAACGTGCCAAACCGGAAATAGAGCGTGCCCAAATGGAAATAGATGCCGCAAGACCCGAAATGGAACGCGCTAAAGCAGAAATGCAAAAAGCCAAAGATGAAATGATTAAGGCCAAAGAAGAAATGCTGAAAGCCAAAGCCGAGTTTGAAAGAGAAAGAGCCAACTTGAAAAAACCGGCGAAAAAATAGTTAAAAAAGTGTAAAACCTTATTTTCGAAAAAAGGAATCCTTATAAGTTTGTTACAGTTTTAAAAACGATTAATAAACCCATTTAATTTTTAAAAATCATGAAAAGTAAATTGTTTTATTTATTGCTGCTAATCCCGCTAATTCACTTACCATTAGTAGCACAAGGTAAAAAGGCATTGGTTTTAAGCGATAAAAAACCAAGCGATAACATTTATATGACTTGGAATAAAAGCACGCCTGAAACCGAAATGAACGACGACATCAAAGCATTGTCCGAACATGGCGTTACCATTAAGTACTCAAACCTAAAACGCAACGACAAAGGAGAAATCACAGCTATTAAAGTAGAGTATACCGATGCCGGCGGTAGCAAAGGCACGATGGAATTAGACAACCAAAAACCAATCAACACCATCAAGTTCTTTAAGCAGAATGAGGAAGTAGGTTTTGGCGACCCGAGCAATTCACAAAACGACATATTTTCTTCAAAGTTTGGCAATCCGAACACTATGGATAAAGCATTCAGCTTTAATTTCAATGATGAAAAAGACGCTCCATTTGGCAAAAGCAGTTCAAGAATTATTATTCAAAGAGATGATAAAAAGCCTTTGGTGCTGGAGGATGGCAACGTTATTGAAGGAGGCGATGATTACACAAAAGAAGAACTGGACGAAATAAAAAAGAACAACAAAATGGAATTATTCAGTAATGAAGAGATTCCGGGCTTCCAATTCAATCAAAATAATTTTGGGGATATGGCCGAGCAAATGAAGAAAATGCAGGAACAAATAGATCAAATGATGGCTAAAAAAGGAATAGCCCCATCGGAAAAATCAAAAAATGACCCTGAAGATTTAAAGAGTTCTAAAGAGGAACTGCAAAAGGCTAAAGAAGAAATGCTGGACGCTAAAAAGGAAATGGAGAAAGCTAAGAAAGAATTACAAAAAGCAAAATCAAGCTTGAAAACACAAAAAGCCTAAACCGTAACAAAAACTAACAAAAGACCACTAAACTCTTAGTGGTTTTTTTATACACCAATCAATCAAAAAATGAACAATCAAATCAAAATGTTAATCAGTGCGCTTGTCCTAATCTCCGGAATAGCCAAAGCACAATCGGCTCTTAAGATCAAAGGCCGCGTAATGTCTTCCACTAATAAAACGCTGAGTCAACTCCCGGTAACACTGCTTGCTGCCAAAACGGCTACGGTTATTAAAATAGAAGTGACAGATGCGGAAGGGAATTTCGAATTCACCAACCTAACGGAAAACGACTATCAAATCCGAATAGAAGACCCGGCGTATAAAGTGATGCAGAGTCAGACTATAACTCTCAATACCAACAATCCTATAGTGGAGTTACCTCCTATCCCATTAACAGAAACGGGAGTCAACCAGTTAAATGAAGTGGTAGTTAAAAAGAAAAAGCCTTTAATCGAAAATAAAATTGACCGCACGGTAGTCAATGTGGATGCGTTGATAACAACTGCCGGTGGTGACGCCATGGATGTTTTAGAAAAATCACCCGGAATTTCCGTGGATCAAAACGGCACGATAACCTTCAAAGGAAAAAGCGGTGTTCAGGTTTTCATAGATGACAAACCCACCTATTTATCGGGGGCCGACTTAGAAGCCTATTTAAAATCACTACCGGCCAGCACATTGGATAAAATAGAATTGATGACCAATCCTCCGGCAAAATACGATGCAGCCGGTGGCGCCGGAATCATTAATATAGTTTCGAAAAGAACCAAAGCTAAAGGATTCAACGGGAGCGTAACCTCAAGAGTTTCACAAGGGAAAAGAACAGGGACTCGACAAGGCGTGAATATGAATTATTTGAATGATAAAGTACGTCTTTTTGGAAACATTGGGTATGCACGTCAAAACCCGATTAATGATTTGTTTATTTTCAGGAAATTTAAGAATGACGACCAAACCACTAAAAACCTTTTTTATCAAAACAGTTATTTAAACTATGAGGTACAGACGGCTAACACCAAGTTGGGCTTAGATTATTATGTTTCCGACAAAACAACGCTTGGTATCGGACTTACCGGCATCTTAAAAAAAGGCACCAAAAACTCAGCGGTAAAAAGCGAACTGACCGATGCCAACAACGTTTTAGATTCAACAATAATTGCCCAAAACAACGAGAAAGATAAGTTCAGCAATGGCGGCATTAATTTAAATTTCAGGCATGAAATGGATACGCTTGGCCAAAAAATAACGGTTGATGTTGACTATCTAAACTACACTACTTCAACCAAGCAACGCTTTACTAATTTTATTTACCAACCCGATAATTCACTTTCGAGTCAAGATGAACTGAGAGGGTATTTGCCGGCGGACATCAACATCTATTCCCTCAAAACTGATTATACTCTACCGGTAAAAAATGGTGGGCAATTGGAAACCGGCTACAAAGTCAGCTACACCCAAACCGACAATATAGCCGATTACCGCGATGTAATTAACGACAACGAGATTCCTAATTACAAATCGAGCAACCATTTTAAGTACGATGAGATTATTAATGCTGCCTATGTGAATTTTAACACCAACTATAAACGATTTACTTTTCAAACCGGTTTGCGTCTTGAGAACACCGAATCCAGAGGAAATCAGTTAGGTAATGTGGAACAAGCTTCTTCTAAATTCAAACGAAATTACACCAGTTTGTTTCCTACCGTTTATGTACAATACAAACTGGATTCTATAGGAAACAATCAACTAGTGCTTAACTACGGCAGGCGAATTAACCGTCCTTATTTTCAGGATTTGAATCCTTTTGTTAGTCCGTTGGACAAGTTCACCTTCTACTCCGGAAATCCGTTTTTGAATCCTTCGTTTGCTAATAATTATGAGCTGTCTTATCGCTACAAAGGATTTTTTCAACCACGTTGAGTTATGGTTCCTCTAAAGATGAAATTAATGAAACCATTGAAATCAATAATGGAATTTACTACAGCCGCCCGGGGAATATCGGGAAAAGCGAGATTTACAGTCTTAACCTGAATGCTGAAATTCCGTTTGCCAAATGGTGGACAGCCAATGTTTATAGTGAAGTAACTCATGCGCGCTATGTTAGTCAACTTTATACTGAAGATTTAAGATCCTCAGGGACTTTCTGGTATTTTATGATGAATAACAGTTTTAAACTTCCGAAAGGCTGGTCAGCAGAAGTAAACGGTACTTATCAAACCGATATAGTCTCCTCACAATTTGTATTATTATCGAGATCGAATATTAATTTAGGCGTTCAGAAGAAAATCTTAAAAGATAAAGGCAGTTTGAAATTGGCAGTCAATGACATCTTTTACTCCGCGCTTAACAACGGTATCATCAAAAACTTGCACAATACCGAAGCCCATTGGAGAAACAAAGGTGACTCACGCTATGTAGCCATGACATTTGCTTATAGTTTCGGGAAATCCTTTACCCCAAAAAACCAATACGATGCCAATGGGGCCGAAAGTGAAAAAAACAGAGTAAAAGACTAATTTTTAAAACCATCAAAAACAAGATTGAGGCAACTGTAGTCCTTTTTACTTTTTTACATTTGTAAAAACAACAACTATGTATCGCCTTTTAGCCCAACTCAACAAACTCATTTTACCGAGTTTTACCAAACAACAATTGGATTTAGCTAAAGCCAAAAAGTGGCAAATGGCCATTATCGGCTGGCGGTATTATGTTACTTGCAGGGCATTGAAATAATGCAAAAAATATTCTTTAAATTGTATTTTACGTTTGCATATTACACATTAATACTTATATTTGCACCCACAAAAAAGGCCTCGTGGCGCAACTGAATAGCGCATCTGATTACGGCTCAGAAGGTTACTGGTTTGAATCCAGTCGAGGTCACAAATAAAACAGAAAAAATGACAAGTTTACTTGATCATTTTTTTTGTTTTAAGGCAGTATCTAAGCGGAGTTTTGATGGACATTGCTAAGCAAAACCCAATCTTTCACCAATTAAAACCAACCTATGACTTCTGATTATATCTACGATTCTGAATACTCAGCCTCGGTTTTTGCACCGGATGCTATTAAATATAAAAACTTTGAGAACTGCATTTTCAACCAATGCGATTTCAGGGAATGTGATTTTCAAACCGTGGCGTTTATTGATTGTACTTTTTTTGATTGCAACTTTACCGATGCCAAAATCAATTATGTTTCGCTTCGTGATGTGTGGTTTACCCGCTGTAATTTTACCAATGTTAATTTTGCCATGACCGACCAGTTGATTTATGAATTCAATTTCAAAGATTGCCTGCTGGATTACACTAAATTTTACGCCTTAAAACTCCGCAAAATGCAGTTTATCAATTGCAGTATGATTTCAGTAGATTTCATGGGCTGTGATTTGACTGAAGCTTTATTTGACAACTGTAACCTGCGAAGAGCTGTTTTTATTGACACTATTGCCAATAAAGCTGATTTTTCGACCAGTTATGATTTTACCATTGACCCCGAGAAAAGTAAACTTAAGAAAGCTGTTTTCTCTACCGATGGTTTAAAAGGCTTGTTAGGGAAATATGATTTAGTAATCAAAGATTAAGCAATAATCTTCCCGTCCAACATGGTAATGGTTCGGTTGGTTCTTTGGGCAAAATCGTTGTCATGCGTAACAATCAACATGGTTTGTTTTTGTTCCAATGTCAATTTATTGAAAATATCAAAAACCAAATCGCTGTTCTTTTTATCCAAATTTCCGGTAGGCTCATCGCCCATAATAATTAACGGATTGTTGATTAAAGCCCTGGCAATGGCTACGCGTTGCTTTTGACCGCCACTGAGTTGATTCGGCATTTTCAAAGCTTGTTCCTGCATATCCAAAGTTCTGAGATGCTCCATAGCGTTGTGCTCAATTTCTTCTTGGGAAAGTTTGTTCAGTTTCATCCCCGGTAACATTACATTTTTCAACACATTGTATTCCGATAACAAATAGTGAAACTGAAACACAAACCCTATTTTCTCATTCCGGAGTTGGGCCAATTCGGTATCAGATTTACCAGTAATCAGCTCTTCATCAATAAACAACTGCCCTTCATAAATCGTATCCATAGTAGAAAGCAAATACAACAAGGTTGATTTCCCGCAGCCTGATTTCCCAACTATTGACACAAATTCGCCATGATTAATAGTCATATCAATGGCTTTCAGAACCTGAAATTGTATCGGGTCGTAAAAGTATTTGGTTAGGCCTTTGGTTTCTAAAACTATATTGCTCATGCTATTTTCCTCTAATAATTTCTACCGGATCAATTTTGCTGGCTTTCAATGCAGGAAACAACCCGGCGATAAAAGTTGTAATCAAAGCAAAAGTGATTCCGATAACATAAAACAACGGATTGTAATTAATCGGGAACGTTTTGATAGTGGGCAAAGCAGCTGTGTTGAAAGGCACCACATCAATAATATTTGAAAAAACATAACCGAAAAGCAAACCAAACAATCCACCGGTTAACCCAATTACCAGAGAAAGCGAAATAAAAATCCACTTCACATCATTACCCGAAAACCCTGTAGCTTTGAGAATAGCAATGCTGTCCATCTTTTCAAAAATCATCATGTTCAGGATATTATAAATTCCAAAGCCTGCCACAATCAACAAAACGATACCCACCGCATAAGAAATAATGCTTCTGATGGAACTTCCGGTTTCAAACTGGGAATTGGTGGTTTGGTAATCTATGGTGTCCAAATTGTACTTAGTCGCGAACTCTTTAGCCAAAGCAGGTGCTGTCAAAATATCATAAGTCTTTACCTGAATATCTGTAATATAATTGGTAGGTTCACCCAATAGTTTTTGAGCTGTAACCAACGAGGTATAGCTCATCGTATCATCAAACTCGGCTATGCCTATCTGTGAAATACCTACAATTTTCAATGACGACAAATTGCCTTTAGAAGTAGTGACTTTAATTATATCTCCTTTTTCCAAAAGCATCTTTTCGGCCAATCCTTTGCCAATAATGATACTATTGTTCTGCTGCAAATCAGTAACCTTTCCGTCAATGATATACTCACTGATTTTGAATAATTTTTCTTCTGCCAAAACATCAATACCATTAACCACACCGGAAATTTCAATAGTGCCCGAATTGAAAAATACAGGCGCAGTCACTTTGGGGGCCACATCAACAATACGTTTGTCCTGTTTCAAATCATGTATAATCGACTTGCAATTATAGATAGCTTTCCCACGGTCTTTTGGTTTTACCGAAGCAATGAAATTAGTATTATTTTTATATTTTCCAGAAAACGAAATAGGTTGGTTTTCAGAAGGTTTAATTTCGTTATATAAACGAACATGTGGCGTTCTGTTCAGCATTAATCCGTCAAGTAAATCGTTCATACCATTCATAAAACTCACCAATGTAATAAACATCGCAATACCAAACGTTACACCAACAGCGGCTACGACGGTTTGTTTCAACCGAGCCCTTAACAGGTGTAGTGCAATATTTAAAATGAGTTTAAAGTTCATTACTTAGGTTTAGAAATGGTTTCCTCTGCTGTCAATCCATCCAAGATTTCAACATGCTGATAATCGCTCAAGCCTATTTTTACTTGGCGTTTTTCATCACCATTGACCAACACGTATTGATTATCCACTAAATAACTTTTCGGAATCGTTAACGCTTCTTTTTTGGTTTGCACTATGATATTGGCTTCGGCCGTAAGATTAGGATACAACTTAGCCGGAGGAGTAGTGAAATGAGCTTCTATTTTAAAGGTTCGGGAACGGACATCCATAATCGGATAAATTTTGTCAACTTTAGCTTCAAAAGCTTTGCCTTTGTAACTGTCCAAAGTCACTATCAAGGTTTGTCCCAATTTTACACGAACCATATCGTTTTCATCCACATCCAATTCGAGTAAGTAAGTATTCTTTGCTCCTATTATGGCCAAAGGCGTCTGCGGGGTTATCAAAGCACCTTCTTTTACCAATACATCAAACAATTCCCCGCTGATAGCACTTTTTACCGTAAAATCGCTTTGGGATTTTTCATTGATTTTAAGGTTGATATTGCTTCTGCTTTGCTCATTTTTCAATTGGGATTTTAGCTGTGACAGTTGCTTCAGAGCAGCTTCGTAATTGGATTTGGAGTTTTTATAAGCTAATTCAACACGCTCATAATCCACTTCTGAAATAACATTGTATTGTTTGATGTTTTTGTTTCTGTTGTAAATCGATTGGTCTAAGGCTAATTTGTCTTTGGCAGCCTGAACTCGGGTTTCCATTTCGGCAATTTTATCCTGGATGTAACGATTGTTTTCATTACTCAACTGATAAGCCAATCGGGCATTTTCGGTATTCAAAGCCGCTTTGTCGCTTTCGATTTGAAATAAGGATTGTCCCGCCGCTATGGTTTGTCCGGCTGTAACATTGATTTTTTGCAACACGCCACTAACCGTAGCATAAACGGTAAACTGGTTTTCCGACTTAATAACACCGGAAGCATAAACACTCTCGGTAATACTCCCTTTGGTGGGATGAATTTCGCCATTGTCTTTTTTGGAACAGGAAACAAGAATGAGGAAGGAGAATACACAGAGGACTTTCAGCAATTTCATTAAATTTTGGTATTTATGACTTTTGTCTTTCAAATTTACAACAATTGACTTGTACAAAACCTAATAATTATCATAAAAAACCTCCAAAAGCGAACTTCTGAAGGTTTTGTTTTTTATTGAATTATGTCGAGTTTAATAAACAAAAATGGCTCTTTCGCTCATCATGTCGTTTACTTCATCTGCCAATTCTTCCAACAACTCATCGTTGGTGTGATTCGTAATAGCTTTGTCAATCAAGGCTACAATAGTTTCCATATCGCTTTCTACCATACCACGCGTAGTGATCGCCGGAGTTCCAACACGGATTCCTGAAGTTACGAATGGGGATTTATCATCAAAAGGGACCATGTTTTTGTTAACAGTAATCTCGGCTTTGCCCAAAGCAATTTCAGCCTCTTTACCGGAAATGTTTTTGTTTCTCAAATCAATCAACATCATGTGATTGTCCGTTCCGCCTGAGATGATGTTATAGCCTCTTTTCACAAAAGCTTCCGCCATGGCTTTAGCATTCTTTTGCACTTGCATAGCATATGTAAAGAACTCATCCGATAAAGCTTCACCAAAGGCTACTGCTTTAGCGGCGATAATATGTTCTAACGGCCCGCCTTGATTCCCCGGGAAAACCGACATATCCAATACATGTGACATCATTCTGATTTCTCCTTTCGGTGTAGTTAAACCCCAAGGATTTGGAAAATCTTTACCCATCATAATAATACCGCCTCTGGGACCACGCAAAGTTTTGTGTGTCGTAGTGGTAACAATATGACAATGTGGAATAGGGTCATTCATCAATCCTTTGGCAATTAAACCGGCAGGATGTGAAATATCGGCTAACAACAAAGCCCCAACGCTATCCGCAATTTCACGGAAACGTTTAAAATCCATATCGCGTGAATAAGCCGAAGCACCGGCAATAATCATTTTAGGTTGCTCCTTAGTGGCTATTTCCTGAATTTTATCATAATTTAAAACACCGGTTTCGGCATCCACCCCATAAAAAACAGGATTATATAATTTTCCGGAAAAGTTTACCGGAGAACCATGCGTTAAGTGACCACCGTGAGATAAATCAAAACCAAGTATTTTATCACCCGGTTTCAAACAGGCAGCATAAACCGCTGTATTGGCCTGTGAACCTGAGTGAGGCTGTACGTTTACATAATCGGCACCAAATAAAGCTTTCGCTCTGTCGATAGCAATTTGTTCAATAACATCTACTACTTCACAGCCACCATAATAGCGCTTACCCGGATAGCCTTCAGCATACTTATTAGTCAATACCGAGCCCGCCGCTTCCATCACCTGATCACTCACAAAGTTCTCAGAAGCAATTAGTTCAATCCCGTGTATTTGTCTTTCTTGTTCTTCAAGAATTAAGTCAAAAATTTGTTCGTCGCGTTGCATTTGAAATTATTTCGTTAAATTGAGGTCAAATTTACGAAAATCGTTTGGTAAATTAATAGTTAATGATATATTTGATTGCTAATTTTTCAACAACTAAATCAACATAACCATGCCCATTACAACTAATAATCCTACTCGAAAATCCTGGCTTACCGTACCCGAAAACAGTGACTTCCCCATTCAAAATATTCCGTTCGGGGTATTCTTGACCAGAGAAGATGTAATTACTATCGGCACGAGAATCGGCGATTATGCGATTGATTTAGGTGCGCTACAGCAGCTAAATTATTTTGAAGGTATTGAGTTGACAGATGATATGTTTATGCAAGACACGCTAAACGATTTCATATCAGACGGAAAAAAAACATGGCGTGCTGTCCGAAACCGTATTGGCGATATTTTTGACCATAATAATGCTGAACTTAGGGATAACAAAGAACACCGCGATGTTGTTATTTTTAAAATGGAAGATGTAGAAATGCAACTTCCGGTAATGATTGGCGATTATACTGATTTTTATTCGAGTAAAGAACACGCTACCAATGTTGGTAAAATGTTCCGCGACCCGGCTAATGCTTTGTTACCCAACTGGCTTCACATTCCCGTAGGGTATCATGGCCGAAGTTCAACTATAGTGCCTTCCGGAATTCCGGTGCATCGCCCAATGGGACAAACGATTCCAAATAACGACAATATTCCGGTTTTTGGCCCGTCAAAATTGGTGGATTTCGAATTGGAAACGGCTTTTATCACTACAGATGCCAACATTATGGGAGAAAACATTCCCATCAATGAAGCCGAAGATTATATTTTCGGAATGGTGTTGCTGAACGATTGGAGTGCACGTGATATTCAAAAATGGGAATATGTACCACTAGGCCCCTTTTTAGCCAAAAACTTTGCTTCCTCTATTTCCCCTTGGATAGTAACGATGGATGCTTTGGAACCTTTTAAAATCAAAGGCCCAAAACAAGAACCAACGCCTCTTCCCTATCTGCAACAAAAAGGAAAAAACGCTTTCGACATTAATTTAGAAGTGTACATAGAACCCGAAAATACTGAAGCCAGCTTGGTTTCCAAATCCAATTTCAAATACATGTATTGGTCAATGATACAACAATTAACACATCATACTTCTAATGGTTGTAGAGTGAATTCGGGTGATATGATGGGCTCCGGAACCATTTCAGGACCAACAGAAGACAGCTTCGGCTCTATGCTAGAATTGACTTGGGGTGGTAAAAACCCTATTATCATGAAAGACGGAACAGAGCGTAAATTCATCAACGACAATGACACCGTAATCATGAAAGGCTATTGCCAAAACAGTTCGGTTCGCATTGGTTTTGGGGAAGTTTCCACCAAGCTATTGCCTCCATTCGTTAGAAAATAAACAAACACAAATATCTTTATAACAAACACAACTTTAATTTTACAATGAAGAATACAGCATTAACACACATTCACGAGGGTTTAGGAGCGAAAATGGTACCGTTTGCCGGATATAATATGCCGGTACAATATGAAGGCGTGAATGCCGAACACGAAACCGTAAGAAACGGCGTAGGTGTTTTTGACGTGTCACACATGGGCGAGTTTTTATTAACCGGAGACAATGCGCTGGCGTTAATTCAAAAAGTAACTTCCAATGACGCTTCGGTTTTAGAAATTGGTCGAGCACAATACTCTTGTCTTCCCAACAATGACGGTGGTATCGTAGACGATTTAATCGTTTACCGCATGAAAGAAAATCAATATTTATTGGTAGTAAATGCTTCTAACATCGATAAAGATTGGAATTGGATTTCCGCTCACAATGACTTAGGCGTGGACATGCGCAATATTTCAGAAGAATATTCCCTACTGGCCATTCAAGGACCAAAAGCAGTAGAAGCCATGCAATCCTTGACTTCTATTGATTTATCCGCTATTAAATACTATCATTTTGAAGTGGGCCCGTTCGCCGGAGTCGAAAACGTAATTATTTCAGCCACAGGATATACCGGTTCCGGAGGATTTGAAATTTACTGCAAAAATGAAGACGCAGAGCAAGTTTGGAACAAAGTCTTTGAAGCCGGTGCCGCCTTTGGTATCAAACCAATCGGGTTAGCAGCCCGTGATACCCTAAGATTAGAAATGGGATTCTGCTTATACGGAAACGACATCAATGACACCACATCCCCTCTTGAAGCAGGGTTAGGTTGGATTACCAAATTCACCAAAGAATTTACAAATTCCGAAAACCTGAAAAAACAAAAAGAAGCCGGAGTTACCCGCAAATTGGTTGGTTTCGAATTAACCGAAAGAGGGATTCCGCGTCATGACTACGAAATTGTAGATGCTCAAGGAAATAACATTGGTATAGTAACCTCAGGAACGATGGCACCTTCTTTAGGAAAAGGAATCGGAATGGGGTACGTAAAAACCGAATTTGCTGCAGTAGACAGCGATATCTTTATCCAAATCCGAAACAATAAAGTGGCCGCCAAAGTGGTTAAGCTTCCTTTTTATAAAAAATAAATACAGTGAAAAAACTCTTTTATATAGGTATACTGTTTCCGAGTTTACTTTTCAGCCAAACTGAAAAAAATCCGTGTGAAACCCTCTCAAAACTGAATACCTTAATTCAAGAGAACCATTATAAACCAAAACCGGTAGACGACAGTTTATCGGTTTATGTTTTTAAAACCTTTTTAAGTCGATTAGATGAAGAAAACCGTTTGTTCATCGACCCCGAAATTAAAGCCCTCAAAAAGCATGAATACAAAATTGACGACTACATCAATAGCGGCAATTGTGATTTTCTACATGAATTTTATGTAGCTTATACCAAAACAATTACTCGCTATGTTACGATGCTGTCGGCTATTGAAAAAGAACCTTTTCCGCTAAGCAGTACTGAAAAAGTGGTATTTTCCAAAAAAGCATTCCCTTATGCCAAAGACGAAAACGAAGTAAAACATTTGTATAAAAAAAGAATTTTGTTCAACACCCTCCGTGAAGTGGCCGAATTGAGTACTAATAAAGATTCATTGATAACTCATTTTGATAAGCTGGCAGCCGAAAGCAAAGCCAAGATTTTTGACAAATACAAATGCAAAATAGAAAGCTATCAATACACGGAAGCCGAATTTCAAGCCATATTTTTCAGCGTATTTTGTTCCTATTTTGATCCGCATACCGAATATTTTTCGGCCAATGAAAAATCATCGTTCTACTCTACCGTGAGTTCAGACAATATGACTTTTGGCTTGTATGTTTCAATGACTGAAAAAGACGAAATGACCGTGGATGATATAATTCCGGGAAGCTCAGCTTATTTCACCGAAAAAATTGATAAAGGCGATCAACTCTTAAAAATCAAGTACAACAAGGAGCAGTATGACATCGATTGTGCTTCGATGAAAAAAATTGATGAAATCATCAGTTCTAACGAATATAAGACGGCCGATTTTACTTTCAGAAAAAAAAGCGGAGAAATATACACCGTGAGCTTGGTCAAAAAAATCATGAAAGATTACCAAAACAATGTCTTTAGCTTTAAAATCAAAAAAGACAATGGCACCTTTGGGTATATCCGAATCCCAAGCTTTTATTCCACCTTTGAAAACGGAAAATCTAACGTAAGCAATGATGTTTCCAAAGAAATCTACAAACTCCAAGAAGATAACGTTGACGGCATCATCATCGATTTAGAAAACGACGGTGGCGGCTCTATGGAAGAAGCCATACAATTGTCGGGCTTGTTCATCGACGTTGGTCCTTTGGCCGTAATGAACAACAACAAAAACAAGAAACAGGTCTTGAAAGACATGAATCGCGGCACCATATACAACGGCCCGATGGTAGTCATGATTAACGGATTTTCAGCTTCCGCCAGTGAGTTTTTTACCAATGCCATGCAGGATTACAACCGAGCGATAGTCATTGGAAACAAATCATTGGGAAAAGCCACTATGCAACGTATCTTTCCTTTAAATGAAAGCAACGATGAGTTTGTAAAGCTGACTTTAGAAAAATTCTACCGTATAACAGGCAAAAGCAATCAGTATATCGGCATCACACCCGATGTCGAAATTCCGTTGTTGTTTGACAAGCAAATGCCCAGAGAAGACAGCAATGAAACGGCTTTAAAAAATGACGAAATCGGAGTAAACCTAAAATACAATCGATTGCCAAACGAGACCTATGCCGGCGCTATCGCCTTAAGCAAAAAAAGAATTGAAGACAGTAAAGAAGCCGAAGATATTTTGGCCTTGAATGCTAAAGTCAACCCTTTTTATGACAATGATTTACCACCCATCACCCTACAGTTTGATGCTGTTTTTAATGATGTAAACAAAATTAACGCGCTTTGGAAAACTATAAAATCGGCCGCCGAAAAAGAATATCCAATAGCTGTAGAACAAAATTCTGTGGATGACGAATACCAAAAATACGACGATTATTTAAAGAGTTGTAACACCGAAAGAATCAAAGGCATCAAACAAAATTACCATATTTTGGAAGCCGTAAACATACTAAGCGACATAAAACAATTAAAACCTTAACGCTATGAAATTCAAATTACTATTAGCCTTTATCTTTTTAATGAGTTTATCAATCCAAGCTCAAGAATTCAAAACACCCGTCGACTATTTATCCTATATCGGAAAAGAACAGGACAACATTTCTAAAAGCATGTGGAAGTACACTTCGGCAGTAGCCCACTCTAAAAGTGCTCGCCGAATTGACAACACCCGAAAACAATTAGTCAAAAGCATACAAGCGGCCCGCAAAAAGATTGAGGATTTAAAAGACGGGTACAAAAGTGATTTAGATTACCGCGATAAAGTGATTGCCTTTTTAAACATCTCCGAAAAAAATATCAATGAAGAATACGATAAAATCATTGACATGCAAGAAGTGGCAGAGCAATCCTATGACTTGATGGAGGCTTACATCATGACCCGTGACTTGGTTAATGCCAAAATTGATGCCGAGTTCGAAAAAGTAAGCTTGGCACAAAAAGAATTTGCCGCTAAATACAACATCAATCTGACGGAAGGTACCAGCGAAATTGGTCAAAAAATGAAAATTTCAAGCGAAGTTTTCAATTACCATACCCAGCTGTATTTGATTTTCTTCAAAGCCAATATTACCGACTTAAATTTATCTGCAGCCATCGAAAAGAAAGACCTTGGAGTCATTCAACAAAACAATAATGCTCTGGCACAATATGTCGAGGAAGGGTTGGAAAAACTAAAAACCATCAAGCCCTTTCAAAACGACAATACCATGGTAATAGCTACCAAAAATGCTTTAGAGTACTACAAAAAACAAGCACAACAGTATGTGCCGAAAGTAGTCGATTTTTTAATGTTCAATGAAAAATTTGACACAGCCCGAAAATCAATGGAAGCCAAATCAGATAAAGACCGAACTAAAGAAGAAATTGACAACTTCAACGGCATGGTGAAGCAAATCAACAAAGGAATTGAAGACTATAACAAGGGGAACAACGTTAATTATCAGGAAAAAAACAAGGCGATTTCCAATTGGAACAACACGGGAGAAAACTTCATTTCTTCGCATGTTCCGGTTGATTAATTTGTCATTTCAAACATTTGCATTAATCGAATATTACCTTATTTTTGCAGTCAATTTAGAACCAAAATAAAACATTCTTAGTAATGGGAAGAGCATTTGAATTTAGAAAAGGAAGAAAAATGAAACGCTGGTCAGCTATGGCCAAAGCATTCACTCGCATAGGCAAAGATATCGTAATGGCAGTAAAAGAAGGTGGCCCAAATCCGGAAGCCAACTCAAGACTGAGAGCGGTAATGCAAAACGCAAAGTCGGCCAACATGCCGAAAGAAAACGTGGAACGCGCCATCAAAAAAGCCACCGATAAAGACACCGCCAATTATAAAGAGCAACTTTTTGAAGGCTACGCCCCTCATGGTATCGCGCTGTTGATTGAAACAGCCACCGATAATAACAACAGAACGGTTGCTAACATTCGCAGCTATTTCAACAAATGCAACGGAACATTGGGAACGCAAGGCTCAGTAGAGTTTATGTTCGACCATACTTGTAATTTCCGCATTCCTAACAACGGAATTGATATTGAAGAAATGGAGTTGGAATTCATTGATTTTGGTGCCGAAGAAATCTTTGCTGATGAGGACGGAATCTTAATCTACGCCCCTTTCGGAAGCTTTGGAGCCATTCAAAAAGAATTAGAAAGTAGAGGCATCGAAATCTTATCCTCCGGTTTTGAAAGAATTCCGCAAATCACCAAAAAACTAACCGAGGCTGAAATGGCTGATGTAGAAAAACTAATCGAAAAAATCGAAGAAGACGATGATGTGATGAACGTTTACCACACCATGGAAGAAGAATAATACATCCTTCAAACTTTATATCAAAATCCGTTTTACGATTGTAAAACGGATTTTTTATTTTATTGATAATTAATCGTTTACTATATTAACAAAAAATTAGTAGTAAAAATTTGTAACATTAAAATCACCTCACCGTATAATAACAGATTTTTGTCCAACAAAATATTCTGAAAAGACGCAACGTAGCAATTTCTTCAAATGCACATTAATTTGACACCTTCTACTTTCAGATAACTAATGAACTAAAATCCACTAACATTTAACAATCTAATATAAAAACAATGACATCAATTCTAGATTTTTGGTGGGTATTCGTACTGGTACTATCCATCCTTCTTTACAAATTCGTTTTACGTGTATTCTTCGGAATGGTTATCGTTCCTGAAGATAAAATTGGTTTAGTAACGAAAAAATTCGTGCTTTTAGGCACCGATAAATCATTACCGGATGGTCGTATTATTGCTACCAAAGGAGAAGCCGGTTACCAAGCACAAACATTAGCTCCGGGTTTATATTGGGGAAAATGGATATGGCAATATGCTATTGATATGAGTCCGTTTACCATCATTCCGGAAGGTAAAATCGGATTAGTATTAAGTAAAGACGGTAAAGAAATCCCAACGGGACGAATTTTAGCTCGAAAAGTAGACAGCGACAACTTCCAAGACGCTACTGCCTTCTTAAATAACGGTGGACAAAAAGGACGTCAAACCGCTTTTATTACTACCGGTTCGTATCGTATCAATACTTTTTTATTCGAAATTGTAATGGCCGATCAAGTGAAAATATTTGAAAACCAAGTGGGCGTCGTTACGGCGCTTGACGGAGAACCGATTCCGCAAGGACAAATTGCAGGTAAGTTTGTAGATAATCACAACAACTTTCAAGACTTTGACTCGTTCCTTGAACAAGGCGGTAACCGTGGTTTACAACCTCAGGTGATGCTTGCCGGTTCTTATTACATCAATACATGGGCTATTCAGATAGAACAAAACCCGATGACCGATGTGCCTATCGGATATGTGGGTGTCGTAATCTCTTACATTGGAGAAGACGGACAAGACGTAACCGGTGAACACTTTAAACACGGGAATATCGTTTCAAAAGGACAAAGAGGTGTTTGGATGGAGCCGCTGGGACCGGGTAAATATGCTTTAAACAAATATACTACCAAATTAGAAGCTGTTCCGACTACGAATTTAGTGTTGAACTGGGCCGATGCACGAAGTGAAGCCCATAATTTAGACCACAATTTATCAACTATTACAGTGCGTTCTAAAGATGGTTTCCCTTTTAACCTTGACGTATCACAAATCATTCACGTACCGGCTAATGAAGCTCCGAAAGTAATTGCTCGTTTTGGTAGTATGACCAATTTGGTGTCGCAAGTATTAGAACCAACTATCGGTAACTACTTCCGTAACTCGGCACAAGAAAGTGATGTGATTTCGTTCTTGAGTACCCGAAAAGAAAGACAAGAATCAGCTAAGAATCACATCAAAGTGGTTTTAGATGAATACAACGTAAATGCTGTTGATACCCTAATTGGTGACATCGTACCACCTGATTCTTTAATGAAAACATTGACAGACCGAAAAATTGCCGAAGAGGAACAAAAAACCTATCAGACGCAAAAAATGGCACAAGAGCAACGTCAAGGAATGGAGAAAGAGACAGCGATTGCCGACATGCAGAAAGAAATTGTACGCGCTTCACAAAGTGTTGAAATTGCGCAACGTACTGCTGATGCTACCGTTAAGAAAGCAGAAGGAGATGCAACCAGTTTGAAATTGAATGTAAATGCTGAAGCCGAAGCTACTAAAATGAGAGCACAAGCTGAAGCAGAAGCTACCAAAGCAAGAGCCGGTGCTCAGGCAGAAGCTACCAAATTAAATGCGAGTGCGGAAGCCGAAAAAATCTCGAAAACCGGTTTGGCAGAAGCTGAAAAAATCATGGCCATCGGTAAGTCGACAGCTGAGGCTTATCAATTGCAGGTTTCCGCTATGGGTGGTGACAACTTTACTAAATACAAAATCACAGAAGAAATTGGTAAAGGCAACATTAAAGTGATTCCTGATGTATTAATTTCAGGAGCTAACGGTTCAGAGGGCGGTATCAGTGGATTATTAGGCATGAAACTCATGGAAATGATGGATACAAAAAATGACACCGAAATCTCTAAGAAAAAATAAGGTTTTTAAAGTTTAAAACAAAAACTCCGAGGATGACTCGGAGTTTTTTGGTTAAAGAACCATTTATTTTGTTCCTATTAAAAGTATTATTCTACAAAGAACACCTCCAAAGCCCCATATAACAACTACCAAGCCTGAAATCGAACCTGCACGCTCCGAAATCGAACCTGCCACGCCTGAAAAGCAACCTGCCATGCCTGAAATCAAACCTGCCGAGTCTAAAATCAAACCTGCACACTCCAAAATCGTACCTGCCATGCCTGAAATCAAACCTGCCGCGCCTGAAATCCAACCTGCACGCTCCGAAATCCAACCTGTCAAGCCTGAAAATCAACCTGCACAGTCCGATAAGCAACCTGCCGACAAAAAGCAGCAGGCTAAAAACAGGTCAGTAGTTCAAGCAATCCAACTAGTCGAAAGCGTCTAAAAAAGAATTCCTTACCTTTGCCGCAAATTACAATTCTAATGAGCACTTTCGAGCAATTCAATCTTCCAAAATCACTGCAAAAAGCCATCGACACTTTAGGGCTTACCACCCCTACTCCCATTCAGGAAAAATCGTTTTCGGTAATTATGTCGGGTCGCGATGTAATGGGAATTGCTCAAACCGGTACCGGTAAAACCTTTGCCTACTTACTGCCCATCTTAAAACAATGGAAATTTGTAGCGACCGATACGCCAAGAGTAGTAATTTTGGTGCCCACCCGTGAGTTAGTAGTACAAGTAGCTGCCGAAGTCGAAAAACTAACCCAATTCATGTCGGTCAGAACCCTGGGCGTCTATGGGGGTGTCAATATCAATACTCAAAAAAAAGCCGTTTACAGCGGAGTGGATGTATTAGTAGGAACACCGGGACGTATCATGGATTTGGCTTTAGACAATGTCATTCGTTTTGACAGCTTGCAAAAATTAATCATTGATGAGTTTGATGAAATATTAAACTTAGGGTTTCGCACACAAGTGACTTCTATCCTCACGATGATTAAAACCAAACGCCAAAACATCCTCTTTTCCGCTACAATGACCGACGAAGTAGATGAAATGCTGGAAGAGTATTTTGAATTTCCCGAAGAAGTCTCATTAGCGCCAAGCGGAACTCCTTTGGAACAAATTGAACAATTGGGGTATCGTGTGCCCAACTTTTTAACGAAGGTGAATTTGGTACTCGAATTACTCAAAGACGAAGCTTTTGAAAGAGTACTGCTTTTTGTAAACAATAAAAAAACAGCCGATTTACTGGCCGAAAAAATAGACGAAGTCTACCCTGACCAATTCGGAACCATTCACTCCAATAAGTCACAGAATTACCGCTTGCAAACCATGGCAACATTCCAAGCCGGCGAAATTAGAGGTATCGTTACCACAGATGTAATGGCACGAGGATTGGATATTTCCGATATTACCCATGTAATCAACGTAGAGTTCCCCGAAATTCCCGAACAATACATTCACCGTATCGGTAGAACCGGTCGTGCCGATAAATCAGGGATTGCCATCAGTTTAATAAGCCCAAGAGAAGAAGAAATTCAGATTGAGGCAGAAGTACTGATGGAAAAAGAAATAGCATTCTCTCCCCTACCTGATACCGTTGTCATTGCTGAGCGTTTGTTAGAATGGGAAAAAGACAAAAAGAAACAAATGAAGTTCTTATTGAAAAAACCAAAACTGGAAGGTGGCGCGTCTTTTCATGAAAAAATAGAAAAAAACAAAAAAGTAAACTTGGGCGGTCCCTCAAAAACCAAGAAAAAAACAGGTACATCGGTCAACCGAAATATACTGAAAAACAGAGCCGCCAAAAGAAAGAAGAAATAATTGACTGTTGATAATTGATAATTCACAATTGATTGCTATTTTTGACAAGTCGAAGAGTAACCGAATGCCAATAAAATAGCCTCTACGAGGTAAACTTTACAAAGAATGCAATTCAAACACCCGGAAATCCTTTATTTTCTTTTCTTATTGGTTATCCCAATTCTGGTACACTTGTTTCAATTGCGTCGTTTCAAGAAAGAATACTTCACCAACGTACAATTCCTAAAAGAACTTTCAATACAAACCCGCAAGAGCTCTACCATCAAGAAATGGCTGTTGCTTTTAACCCGCTTACTCCTTCTTGCCTGCTTAATCCTGGCGTTTGCCCAACCTTTTTTCACGGCTATCGACAGCAAAAAAGCTACTAACGAAATGTATATCATTCTAGACAATTCGTATAGCATGCAAGCCAAAGGCAAAAAAGGTGAACTGCTCAAGCGGGCCGTTCAAGACCTATTAGAACACACACCGGAAACCCAGAACTTCTCCTTAATCACCAATACCGAAACCTATTGGAACACGGATATTAAAGCCGTTCAAAAGGATTTACAAGATTTAAAATACAGCGCAACCTCTTTTAGATTAGACAATTTAATTGCCAAAGTAAATGCTCGAAAATCAGCCTTCAACAAAGATATTATTGTAATTACCGATGCAGTAGGCTTAGAAACCAATCAAACCAAAAGCTTCCGTAAAGAAGACAACGTATATTTCATCATACCGCAAGCTGAGCAAAAAAACAATGTGGCTATCGACAGCGTTTACATTCAGCAAACTCTGGACAGTTTTTATGAAATTGGAGTAAAACTTGCGGCAAATGGAGAAGATTTTAACGATGTACCCATTGCACTATACAATCAAAACAAACTCATTGCCAAAACGCTTATTAATTTTGAAATCAACACTAAGACTATAAACTTCACCATTCCGAAAGAAGATTTTCATGGTTATGTTGCCATCACTGATAAAGGATTAGCGTATGACAACACCTATTATTTCAGCATTTCCAAACCAAGTAAAACCAATGTAATCAGCATAGGCGATACTGATAAAAGTAATTTTCTGTCCCGAATTTACACAGCAGATGAGTTTGCTTATGCCAATTATCCGATAGCCAATTTAGATTATAACTTACTCGAAAAACAAGATGCTATTGTACTGAATGAAGTAAAAGAGATTCCGCAGGCTTTACAAACCACCTTAAAATCATTCGTAAATAAAGGAGGTAACTTAGTAGTCATCCCCGCTCAGGAAAGTAACGCAACAGCTATGAACTCGTTCTTGGCCAACTTTGGGGCTCTTCAATTAAAAACGGCAGGGCTAACTGAAAAAAAAGTCACCAAAATCAATTTCAATCATCCGCTCTTCAGTACTGTTTTCGAAAAGAAAATTGATAACTTCCAATACCCATCAACTAAAACTTCATTTGAAATAAGCAGTACCACACCGTCTATTTTGACTTATGAAGACCAAAGTGCTTTCTTAACTTCGTTACCCAACCCATTATCCTCTGTCTATGTTTTTGCAGCAGCGATAAATAAATCGAATAGCAATTTCCAAAATTCTCCGCTAATCGTGCCTACGTTTTACAATATGGCACAAAGTAGTCAGAAAACAGGCGTTAACGCAATGATTATTGGCGAAAGTCAGCCTTTTGTGGTAACCACAGCGGTAGCTAAAGATGAAATATTGACGGTAAAAAACAATACTGAAAGTTTCATTCCGGTACAGCAGTTGTTGAATACCAAAATGAAAATGACTTTCAATGACAATCCCGCAGAAGCCGGAAATTTTGGTATCTTTAATGGCGAAAATTTGGTGCAAAACATAAGCTTTAATTACAGCCGTACCGAAAGTAACTTGTCGTTAGCCAATGCCGATGCCGCAGCAAACTTCAAAGAAATTGACGATTTAGAAACGGTTTTCAACACCATACAAACCGACCGAACTGATACGCAAATCTGGAAATGGTTTGTGATGCTAACCCTACTCTTTTTAGCCTTAGAATTGCTCATTCAAAAATTTGTAAAATGAATCTAATCATTCGAAAAGCAACCGTTGTAGATCCAAAAAGTCCATACCATCAACAAACCGTTGATTTAAAAATTACGAACGGAAGTATTGAAGAAATAGGCACTTCTATACTGAATATTGATACCCATCAGGAATTTCAGCACGAAGGTTTACACATTTCACCGGGATGGTTTGACACCAGTGTTTCTTTAGGAGAACCGGGCTTTGAAGACAGAGAAACCATAGCCCACGGACTTGAAGTAGCAGCCAAAAGCGGCTTTACCGGAATAGCACTGCAACCCAATTCATATCCCGTTATCGACAATCAATCGCAGGTTCATTTTGTAAAACAAAAAGCTGCCAATGCCGCCACTGATTTGTATCCTATAGGCGCTTTAACCAAAGGAAGTGAAGGCAAAGACTTAGCAGAATTATTTGACATGAAAAATGCCGGAGCCGTTGCGTTTGGCGATTATACCAAAAGTTTGGCCAATGCCAATCTGCTGAAAATAGGTTTACAATATGTACAAGATTTTGATGGATTAGTACTTGCCTTTTGCCAAGATGAAAACATCAAAGGAAACGGAGTGGCCAATGAAGGTATAGTTTCCACAAGATTAGGACTAAAAGGCATTCCCAACTTAGCAGAAGAACTGATAGTAGCTCGAAACTTATTCCTTTTAGAATATACCGGTGGAAAAATGCACATTCCAACCATATCAACTGCAAAATCAGTAGCGTTGATTAAAGAAGCTAAAGCCAAAGGGTTGAAAGTGACTTGTAGTGTTGCCGTACATCATTTGGTCCTGACCGATGAAAAACTGGAAGGTTTTGACACCCGATATAAAGTAACACCACCCTTGCGCAATGAAGAAGACCGCAAGGCATTAGTCGCAGGAGTCTTAGACAACACTATTGACTGTATTACAAGCGACCATAACCCAATGGATATCGAACATAAAAAGATGGAATTTGATTTGGCCAAAAATGGCACCATCGGATTGGAAAGTACTTTTAGTGCTTTGCTAACAGTACTACCATTGGATAAAGTAATAGAAAAATTGACTTTCGGTAAATCAATTTTAACTATTGAAAATGAAAATATTAAAGAAAAAAACAAAGCTTCTTTAAGTTTGTTTCAAATAGACAGCAACTGGACCTTCAGCAAGGATAACATTTTATCCAAATCGAAGAACTCTGCTTTCCTTGGGCACCAAATGAAAGGAAGAGCCATTGGCATTTACAACAACGGAAAATTAGTTTTAGCCTAATCAATCTTATGGAAAATATAGACAAATCAAAAAACACCGCTATCATTGCCTACTTAACCATCATAGGAAGTGTGATTGCCATTTTCATGAATCAGGAAGAAAACAAAAGCGAATTTGCTTCGTTTCACATTCGACAAGCCTTAGGATTGTTTATCTCTTTCTTTTTATTGGGTTACTTTGTTGGATATGCCAACAGTTGGACCGCTACTTCTGCATTCTATTTGTTTTATTTCATTCTTTGGATTTTTGGATTTACCGGTGCTTTGCAAGGACAGAAAAGAGAATTGCCTTTAGTGGGTGGTTTTTTCCAAAATACCTTTAAAAATTTATAATGAATTTATCACTACACCACCTCGTTAGAGAACCCAAAATAAAAAAAGACAAGAATCCTTTACTCCTATTGCTTCATGGGTATGGCAGTAATGAAGAAGACTTGTTTTCTTTTGCTTCTGAATTGCCCGAGGACTATTATGTTGTATCTGCCCGTGCACCCTATGACATGATGTATGGCAGTTATGCTTGGTATGCTATCAATTTTGACGCCGATGAAAACAAATTTTCTGATATCCCCAAGCCAGAGCATCACGTGATATCATTGCCAATTTTATTGATGAATTAGTAGCCTCCTACCCTATTGACAAAGAAAATGTAACTCTAGTAGGATTTAGTCAAGGATGTATTTTAAGTTATGCCGTGGCTTTATCTTACCCTGAAAAAGTACAGCGTGTGGTAGCCATGAGCGGTTATTTAAATACCGAAATTGCAGTTGAAAACTTTGCTGCAAACGACTTTAGTAACCTCAGAATATTTGCTTCCCACGGAACAGTTGACCAAGTAATCCCGGTGGAATGGGCCCGTAAAACCATACCTGTTATTGAAAATCTGGGGATCCAAATTGTATTTAAAGAATACCCTGTCGGACACGGCGTGGCTCCGCAAAACTTCTTCGATTTCAGGAATTGGTTAGCATTATAAAACAAAAAAGGTCTTGAAATTCAAGACCTTTTTTATTATTGTTCGGTATCCGTTTCGGTAACTTTCTTTCCTATTTCTCCGTCGCCGGCAAACTTGTTTTCAGTTCCTTTTTTCAACACATATCCCTTCCAAGGAACGAGTTGCCAATCTTTAAAAACCCATGGCTTACCTTCGGCACTTCTTGACAAAACCATTGAAGTGGTATCGTTTGGAAGAAAAATTTCAGCTTTTTCGGCATCTTCACTAAACAAGACATAGGCACTTAGTGTTTCATCTTCATTATCCGGATTGCTTATCGGATTTAATTGAATTCCGGAAAACCCTTTTACACATTCTTTATTTACTTTTGACCAAATATAACCGGCAGAGGCTAAACAACCGTTTTCGTCTTTGTCGTTAACAACCGTAGAATCTTTGACCGTTGTATTGGCTTTTCCTCCTTCTGTTTCTTCGTCATTCTGATTGGTTAACTTACACGAATAAAGGGCTAGCGTAAAAATCAAAAGGGTAATTATTTTTTTCATGGTGAACTGATATAAAAGGCTAATTTAATTCTTTTGGATATAAATACGAACTCATCACTTCAAAAGAAATGGTTTGGTCATCGTTTACGAAATATTTCAACATCACTTCTCCCCAAAGCTCTCCGTTGCTGTAATTGGCAATAATCCAACGGTGATTCAAAAGTTTCACTTTGTTGATGATGAACTTTTGTTCGCCCATTTTGGTTTGGTCAGTATATTTGTTGCCTTCCTTATCGTCATTATAAGCCAAAAGAGCTTGCTTTACTTTTTCTTCAAAAGCCTTGATGTTGTTTTGTGCCAAATAATTTTGAGCTCTGTCATTATTTGCTAACGAAAAAGCGTCGGCATCGTAGAGTTGGTTTACCACCGTTACCAAACTGTCTTTCATTCTTTTATTCGTTTCGGTTAAGGATTGCAACTCATTTCCGTCTTTGGATGAAAAATATTTATAGGTAAAAACATTCATCAATACGGCGATGATAAAAAGATATAAAAACAAGGACTTTTTCATAAAATATTAAATAGTAATTTTCAAATTGTCATAAGCCAAAAACACATGGGAGGGCAATCGTTGTTGCACTTCTTCGTGGAAACCCATAAGATGACTGATGTGGGTCAGATAGGCTCTTTCCGGTTGTACCAAATGTATAAAATCTAGGGCATCCTGCAAACTAAAATGTGAGTGATGTGGCTCTTCCCGCAAGGCATTCACTACCAATACCTTTACACCTTTCAGTTTCTCTATTTCGGAATCGTTGATAGATTTCACATCGGTTAAATATACAAAATCCTGAATTCGGTAACCAAAAATCTGAAGGTCGCCGTGGTTCACATTTATAGGGATAATGTTGGTTTGACCAATAGTGAAATTTTCATTGTTCTTCACTTCAAACGTTTGTACACCAGGTGCTCCCGGATATTTATTTTCGGTTTCAAAAATATAGTCGAAACGAATCTTTAAGTTATCTAAAACACGTATATGTCCGTAAACCGGAATATCCATTTTTTGGCGAAAGAAAAAAGGACGAATATCATCTAAACCGGCTGTATGATCAGCATGTTCATGGGTAAACAGAAGGGCATCTAATTTCGGGCATTCAGATGTCAGCATTTGTTGTCTGAAATCGGGGCCGCAATCAATAACGATTGAATTGTCATCCCAAGTAACCCATACGGATACGCGCAACCGTTTGTCTTTCCTATCGGTACTTTTACACACAGGATGCGTGCTTCCGATTACAGGAATGCCTTGTGAAGTGCCGGTACCCAGAAAATAAACTTGCATCATAGCATGGTTTTTGTGGCAAATAGTTTGAAGTCTGACTTTAAAAGTAATTAATTACAAAAATAGGTTTAATTATCTTTTTATAAAATAGCTATTTTACTAACTTTGCAGCATATATACTATTATGGATAATATTGTTTCAATTATAAAGCTTAAAGGCGATAAAGCCATCGAACAGATTCCTGCCATCAAAGATAAGGCATTGCGAATTAACCTGAATGAGAACATTTACGGAACATTTGCTGAAATTGGTGCCGGGCAAGAAACGGTAAGGCATTTTTTTAGAGCCGGAGGTTCATCTGGAACTATTGCGAAAGCTATGTCGGCCTACGATAAAGACTTTAGCGATGCCATTTATGGTATTGAAGATGATGGTCGGTATGTAACCGAAAGTCGCTTAAAAAAAATGTTGAATCACGAAGTAGAGCTGATTGAAAAACGTTTAAAAAGAGACAAACACCCTAATAAAATATTCTTCAGTTTTGCCAATACCGTAGCTACTATTGATTTTGCCAAACAATTCAAAGGACATGGTTGGGTTGGTATTAAATACCAAGTTGAACCTGATGAAGACTATAACGAAATTACCCTTCACATACGTTTCAAAGAAACCGATGCCCGTTTGCAACAAGAAACTTTGGGTGTCTTAGGAGTTAATCTTATTTATGGTGCTTACTATAAATACAACGACCCAAAAAAACTATTGCGTTATCTATACGACCATTTAGACAAGGATCAATTAGAAATAGATACTATTAACTTTTCAGGACCTCGTTTTGCCAATGTGGATAACCGTTTGATGAGTTTACAGTTGGTTAAAAACGGCATGACCGATGCGGTAATGTTTGGTCCGGATGGGAAAAATATATTACCGGCTTCTATTCTTTACAAGAAAAACATCTTAGCACTTAGAGGAAGTTTCCGTCCGGTCACTCAGGTAAATATGGACATGTATGAGAAATCATTGAAAATGTTTCTTGAGGAAAGCAAAGTGGACAAAGACAATACCTTAGTGATTTTTGAAATTACACTTTCTAACCTTCGTTCTGAAGGCGAAATAGACGAGCGTGATTTTATGGACCGAGCAGAATTACTTTGTTCGTTGGGTCAAACAGTAATGATTTCTAACTTCCAGGAATATTATAAAGTGGTTGAATACTTCTCCAGTTATACTAAAGCCCGTATGGGATTAGCTATGGGCGTAAACAACTTAGTGGATATATTTGATGAGAAATATTATCGTCATTTAAGTGGTGGTATATTGGAAGCTTTTGGTAAACTATTCTACCGTGATTTAAAAGTATTCTTATATCCGATGGAAGATGAAAATGGAGAAATCATCACCTCACAAAACTTAAAAGTGCATCCGCGTATGAAAGAGTTATATAAATTCTTTGCTTACAACGGAAAAGTCGTTGACATCACTGAATTTGATAAAGAACATTTAAAAATCTTCTCTCGCGAAGTATTAAAAATGATTAGTACCGGTACACCGGGTTGGGAAAAGTTATTGCCTGAAGGTATTGCCGAAATTATAAAACTACACCAATTGTTTGGTTACAATCCGAATAATGTACTGCAAAAAGCATAAGCACCTAAAACAAAAAAGCCAAGAGATACCTCTTGGCTTTTTTATTGGACTTTATTTTAAAATCTGAGCGGCATGCTCTTTGGTTTTCACATTTAAGATGACCTCATCAATAATACCCTCTTCATTAATGACAAAGGTAGTTCTGTGTATTCCGTCAAATTCTCTTCCCATGAATTTCTTTGGTCCCCAGACTCCGAAGGCTGTTATAACCGATTTGTCTTCGTCGGCCAGTAGCGGGAAAGGAAAGTCGAATTTGTTTTTGAATTTGGTTTGCGCTTTGGCACTATCAGCACTTACTCCTAAGAGCTCGTAATTATTGGCTTTGAATCTTTCAAAATTATCTCTTAAATCACAAGCTTCGGCGGTGCAACCCGGTGTATCTGCTTTGGGATAAAAGAAGACCACCAGTTTCTTTCCTTTATAATCGGCTAGTGTGTGCAGGTTACTGTCTTGGTCTTTTCCTGAAAATTGAGGTGCTTTATCTCCTTTTTGTAATGTTGTCATGTTATGAGGTATAAGTTTTATAAATTTACATTCAAATTTAGAGAAAATGACCAAACCAGAACGTGCAACGTTTGTTATAAATACGTTAAAAGAATACTACCCTGAGATTCCCATTCCGTTAGACCATAAAGACGCCTATACTTTGTTGATTGCCGTGCTTCTTTCGGCGCAGTGTACTGATGTTCGCGTGAATCAAATAACCCCTCTCCTCTTTGCCAAAGCAGACAATCCGTATGACATGGTTAAGCTTTCGGTGGAAGAAATTAAGGAAATCATTCGCCCTTGTGGTTTATCGCCTATGAAATCAAAAGGCATACACGGGTTATCCAACATATTAATTGAAAAACATAATGGTCAGGTTCCGCAAAGCTTTGAAGCCTTAGAAGAATTACCTGCCGTTGGGCATAAGACTGCCAGTGTGGTTATGTCGCAAGCGTTTGGTGTTCCGGCTTTTCCTGTAGATACGCATATTCACCGATTGATGTATCGATGGAATTTATCTGATGGGAAGAATGTGCAACAAACGGAGAAAGATGCCAAAGCTATTTTTCCGAGAGATTTGTGGAATGATTTACACCTGCAGATTATATGGTATGGCAGAGAATATTCGCAGGCACGCGGATGGGATTTGGAAAAAGATATCATTACCAAGACAATTGGTCGGAAGTCGGTTTTAGAGGAATACTATAAAACGAAGAAATAAAAAAGCCTTGTCGGAATAGACAAGGCTTTATAGTATTGTATTTGATTAAAATTATAATGTTGCATTGGCCTCATTGAGCATGTCAGTATAAACAGCCTGAGAGATTTCACCGATTATTTGTGATAATTTCTTGTTGTCTTTACCTCTTGTCATCACGGTTAACAAATAAGGCTTGTTTTTTAAATAAACAATCGCAGATTCGTGTAACTGTTTTTCATTTTGACTGCCTGACTCTCCAAACTTGTGAGCTAATTTAGTACCAGCCGGTAACCCTCTTACTATACCGTCTTTGAAATCGCATTCTGTAAGCAGTTGCCCTGCAAATTCAGAATCGTCTGCTGACAAATACCCTGCATTGTAGATAGCTCTCATGAAATAAGAGTACTCTTTGGTAGTAAATTGGTATTGAGCTGCATATATATTAGGTACTTCTAACCCAACAACAGCAAAAAGTTTCTGCAATACTTTTGGATTAAGGTTTTCTTCTAATAAAATGGTAGCATTATTATCAGAGTATTTTATCATGTAAGTTAATAATTCTCTCACTGTATAGGATTGACCTAGCTGAATGGTTTTAGAAGCAAAAGCGATTGTTTTTCCGGTGTTTACTTTTTTGTTATAGGTAATTGACTTATTAAGAAAGCCCGGGTTGTCTTCTGCGGTTTTCAGAATAGCAATAAGTACCGGCACTTTGAATAAAGAACCCGGATCAAATTTATCCTTTTCATTGATACACATCCATTCGTTATGACCATATTCTCTTAAATAAACCGAAGCATTGGTCAAATCACCAGCGGTTTTATAAGTATCTATGATGCCGGAAATTTTTTGTTTGATGCCCATTAGAGCATCTGATTCGCATTCTTCATCTACAAACATTAATGGCTTGATGTATTTAAAGCCATCCATTCTTTTTACATTGTAGTTACACGAAAATGTAGGCGAAACAGTCATCTTGGCTGCAAACTGACGCTCTTTCCAGAAGCTGGTTAAGCTAAACGTAAGCATGGCAATCAGTGCTGCAAAAACAATGGCGTGTAGGAGTGAAAATCTTTTGTTTTTAAAGGAAATCATTTTATTGGGGGGTTACTCATTAAATAATGCGCAAAATTAATCATTCTTTTCTAAGAAATTAACAGAAATAACCTCAATTTTTATGTAGTTCACCGATTTTAACATAATGCTACGGATTATAACTATTCTCTATAAAAGAAAAATAATAGTATACTTATCACAAGACAGTTAAAAATGATTTTACCCTACAAAAAAGCAGACGAAAGTCTGCTTTTTTAAAATAAAAATTGAGGTTACTGTACTTTTATGATCTTAGTTTCATCGATATGGTATGCTTTTATCACGGCATTGTAATCGTTGAAGTTAACTTTGTTGGCACTGCTTTGTTTGTTTCCGAAATAGCCCGGCACTATTACTACCCTGAATACTTGTCCTAATCGGTATGACGTTGATACATTGGCTAAATCAAATCCATCCATATACACATTAGTATCAAAACGGGTGAAATCAAAGTTGTATTCGAAGTCCAGGGTCCCATCATCAAAGAAGAAGGTTTCCGGTTGGAGTTTCCAGATGTCTTCGCCTTGGAAGATTCCTGATAAACGGTATACTAGAACCATATCCGAAGTGTAAATTTGGTGTGGATAGGTTAATATTTGACTGAATCCGTTGCCGGTGGTAAAGTTTACGTTGCCGTATTCAAATACTTCACTGATGGTGTCATTGTCGACAATTGGTGCCGGATCGTTATTGGTAGAGCAACTCTGTAACGTTATCATCCCGATAAAGGCTACAATTATGGTCAAATTTTTCATGGTTTTTACTTTTAATGTTACTGTTGTAAAGTTCTATTCAATAGCTGTGCCAAAAATTGTTTTTAACATAACTTTTGCACAATCAAAATATCATTATCTTTGATAATCCCTTACGGACAGTGGGAATATGCCTTTTAACTTAACTTCATTTTTTTTCAATGGGAAGAAACAATCCGAAAAATATTAAAGCTCATAATGATAAACTTCACAAAGCACAGGACAAAGCTAAGGCTCAAAAGGCTGAACGTGCTGAAAAACTCAAAGCCATTATGAAAAAGTTTAATGAAGGTAACACATCTCAGTAGTATGGGCAGTTGTTATTGTGGTTCTTCCCGTTCTTTTGAAGATTGTTGCCAGCCTTATATAATTGGCACTGAAAAAGCGCCTACGGCTGAAGCTTTAATGCGCTCCCGTTATAGTGCTTATGCTACAGGAGCGGCTGATTATTTGGTGGCTACCACTCACCTATCTACCCGAAAATTTCATAAGAAAGCGGATATTCTAGCCTGGAGTAAAAGCAACCAATGGGTTAAATTGGAAGTACTTGCGGTTACTGAAACTACCGTAACTTTTAAAGCCTATTATTTAGATGATCGCTTGCAGGCTCAAATTCACCATGAGCATTCTACTTTTGTTTTTGAAAACGGGAGTTGGTATTATGTGGATGGGCGTTATTAGCCTATTAAAATTTCTGCACCAGTAGTAGTATACCTCATTGTCATTTTCCGCTTGAAAAAACAAAAAGAAAAGGTAGTGTCATTGCCTAGTTTATAGCCTTGTTATGGCAATGTATGGCACTCTGTTGGTATCGTTATGGCACTTTGTGGCACTCTAGCGGCAATCTAGAAGCAATCTAGAAGCAATCTAGAGGCAATCTAGAAGCAATCTAGAGGCAATCTAGAGGCAATCTAGAGACTAAGTAGAAGCTATGGTAAAAAACGGTTACTTGGACTTGATCGGAATCCATACTTCTTCTTCTGAATCGGGGCTGTTGTGTTGGTACTTAGCGCCGAGGATTTCAAAATGCGGGCGGTGGTCTAAGCTATAGCTCGAAGCCGGTAGCCACTCAGTAAAAATAGACCGGAAGAACGGTTCAGCGTTGGCTGGAATGCCTTTGTAGCAAAACACGGCATATAACCCTTCGGGGATGAGCAGCATTTCCATACCCTGAGGAACAGTAGTGTTTGGGTTTACCGGTACGGAGGCCCATTTGGTAAACTGGGTATGCATTCCAAAATCAAAGTTGATGGGATATACCTGCGCGCTGTATAACTCTTCCCCCAGCCTATTGGTTATTTCGTGGCGGCGCGGCATAAAGCTTTGCCACATAGCAACGGACAAATCATTGGCAAAGGTCATGGTTTGGCTTTTACCGATTAGGGTTGTGGCGGGGTGGGATTTGATTATTGGTTTCATAGCATGTGTCAATCTATAACAAACATATCAAAAATAATATTTTGATTAATCAACTGTTGATAGTCCTTGAGTAAATATAAGAAATTACCAATTGTTTTTATATCTTTGGATATATTGAGAGCTTTACTTAATTATGTTATTTATGAAAAAAATTATTTTATTTCTCTTTTGTTCTAGTGCTGTTTTTGCCACAGATATAAAAACAAAAGCGACACCGAAGGAGGTACTTGTATATACCAATGGTGCTCAAATTACTTCGGATGTTTCGGTTAGTATTCCTAAAGGTAATACAATCCTCAGAATAACCGATGTATCACAGTTTATAATTCAAAACACAATTCAACTGAGTGGTTTGAAAGATGTATCGATACTGTCTATAGGATATGAAGTAAATTTTTTTCCGAAAAGAGAACTATCCGAAAAAATAAAAAGCTTAAGTACACAAATTAGTGTTAAGCAGCGTGAAATAGCAATTTTGCAGAATACTATTAAAGGGCTTGAAGAAGAGGAGTCTATTTTATCATTGAATAAAAACTTGAGCAGTAGCCAACAAGCGGTTTCACTGGAGAAAATTTTATCACACTCTAAACATTACAGAGAACGCATTCCGGTTATTAAAATGGAGATTTATGATACGAATCAGAAAATAATAGTATTGAATTCTGATTTATCAGCCATGCAACAAGAGTTTCAAAAAATGACCCGAGATGCCTATGAGCAAAAAGGAGAAATTATTGTGAAACTGGACAATAATGGTGAGACTACTGCATTGAATATACTATTGAAATACATCGTAACTAATGCCGGCTGGACACCTTTCTATGAAATCAAAGCCAAAAACTCTAAAGATGCTCTGCAGTTTGCCTATAAAGCACAAGTTTACCAAAATACCGGTGATGATTGGAATGATGTGAAACTGATATTATCTACCGGAAATCCAAATTACACCAATGACAAACCTAAATTAGAGCCACAATACTTGAACTTTGTGAATCCGTATACTTATCAAGACTTTAAAGATAAAGAAAGACAAAATTATACCTACAACCCAATGGTAAAAGAAGTAAGCGGCATAGTTACTGATAAATCAGGGCCAATCCCGGGGGTGAACGTAATTTTGAAAGGCACCAATACCGGTACGCAAACCGATTTTAACGGAAGGTATACTTTAAAGGTTGCTAATGGGAAAGAATTGGAATACAGTTTTGTAGGTATGGAAAGTATCACCTTGCCCGTATACAGCAGTACTATTAATGTAGCGATGAAAGACAGTGCCGTTTTACTGGAAAGTGTAGTTATCACGGGCTATGCTAAAAAGGCTGACCGTACAGAAGATGATGAAGTTAAACAAGAAGATATGATTACCGGAACAGGAGATGAAAAAGAAATTATTATGAATACGGTTTCCTTTAAAATCAAAAAGAACTACACTATACCTTCGCTTGACACACCGTCTATTATAGAGATAGACAATTTCACGATTCCAGCTGAGTTTGAATATTATTCAGCTCCTGTACTAAGTGAAAATGTATTCTTAACTGCCAAAGTAAAAGATTGGAACAAATATGATTTATTACCAGGCGATGCCAGCATTTATACTGAAGGAAGCTATGCCGGAACTACCTATATCAATCCTTATCAGACCGAAGAAGAATTGGTTATCTCTATGGGTGTTGACAGTAATTTAATCATTGAGCGCAAACAATTAAACAACACTAAAGACAAGTCGTTTTTGGGAGGCACAAGAATTATAGACCGTAACTACGAAATAACATTAAGAAATAATAAATCAACTGATGTTGCGGTAAAGATTTATGATAGAATTCCAATAAGTGAAAACAAAGAAATCAAAGTAGAGAAAGAAAATACAGATGGAGCAACTTACGATGAAAAAACGGGTATATTATACTGGCAAGTAACGCTAAGTCCAAAACAAGCCCTAAAAAAGCAATTGGCCTATCAAGTCAAATATCCCAAAAATAAAAAGATAAATTTGTAAATAAAAAACCTCACAGTGATGTGAGGTTTTTTATTATCTGTAATTGACACTCTGATTACATATTTCTTCTGTACTGTCCTCCTACTTCAAACAGTCCGGCTGTTATTTGCCCGAGGGAGCAATACTTGGTGGCATCCATCAATACTTCAAAGATGTTTTCGTTGTTGATGGCCGCATTTTGCAGTGCAGCAATTTGCTCATCTTCTTTGTCCTGATAAGCTTTATGTAAGTTGTGTAATGTTTTGATTTGTTCTTGTTTTTCTTCTTCGGTTGCGCGAATTACTTCGGCCGGTAAAACGGTTGGTGAGCCTTTTGAACTCAGGAACGTATTAACCCCAATGATTGGAAATTCTCCGGTATGTTTCAGGGTTTCGTAGTACAAACTTTCCTCTTGAATTTTACTTCTTTGGTACATGGTTTCCATAGCGCCTAATACACCGCCACGTTCTGTGATACGGTCGAATTCCTGTAGTACGGCATCTTCTACTAAGTCGGTCAACTCCTCTATGATAAATGATCCTTGTATTGGGTTTTCGTTTTTGGCTAACCCTAATTCTTTGTTGATAATTAACTGTATAGCCATGGCTCGACGAACTGATTCCTCAGTTGGCGTTGTAATGGCTTCGTCATACGCATTGGTGTGTAGCGAATTACAGTTATCATAAATGGCGTACAACGCTTGTAACGTGGTACGGATATCATTAAAATCGATTTCCTGCGCATGCAACGAGCGTCCTGAGGTTTGGATGTGGTATTTCAACATCTGAGCTCTTTCGTTGGCGTTGTATTTGTTTTTCATGGCTTTGGCCCAAATCTTACGTGCTACACGACCAATTACGGCATACTCCGGATCGATACCATTGGAGAAAAAGAATGATAAGTTGGGCCCGAAGTCGTTGATGTTCATGCCACGGCTTAAATAGTATTCCACATAAGTGAACCCGTTAGCCAAGGTAAACGCCAACTGTGTAATCGGGTTAGCTCCAGCCTCAGCAATGTGGTAGCCGGAGATAGACACCGAATAGAAATTACGCACATTCTTATCGATAAAATATTCTTGTACGTCACCCATTAAACGGAGTGCGAATTCGGTTGAGAAGATACACGTATTTTGTGCTTGGTCTTCTTTTAAAATATCTGCTTGTACGGTACCACGAACTTGGGTTAACGTCTTTACTTTAATATCTTGGTACACATCAAGTGGCAGCACTTGGTCACCGGTAACTCCCAATAACATCAAGCCTAGACCATTGTTACCGTGTGGTAGTTCACCGTTGTATTTTGGACGAGCTAAACCTTTCTTTTTGAAGATTTCATTGATTTTTTCTTCAACCTCTACTTGCAGGTTGTTCTCTATGATGTACTTTTCACAGTTTTGGTCGATGGCGGCATTCATAAAGAACCCTAACAACATAGGAGCCGGCCCGTTGATGGTCATGGATACCGAAGTCATTGGATGTGTTAAATCGAAACCGGAATATAATTTCTTGGCATCGTCTAGACAGCAGATTGACACTCCGGCGTTTCCGATTTTACCGTAAATATCCGGACGCAAATCAGGGTCGTTACCGTATAAGGTCACACTATCGAAAGCCGTAGACAAACGTTTAGCGGGTAACCCGGCGCTTACATAGTGGAAACGCTTGTTGGTTCTTTCCGGTCCGCCTTCACCGGCAAACATACGAGATGGGTCTTCGCCTTCGCGTTTGAACGGATATAGTCCGGACGCAAACGGGAATTCACCCGGTACGTTTTCCTGTAAGTTCCATTTCAGGATGTCGCCCCAAGCTTGGTATTTGGGTAAGGCTACCTTTGGGATTTGGCTGTGGGATAAACTTTCGGTGTGGGTTTGGATTTTGATTTCCTTGTCGCGCACTTTAAAGCTGTATACCGGATTTTTATATTTGTTTACTTTGTCGTTCCAAGTGAGAATTACTTCCCAATTAAACGGATCTAAGTTCATTTTAACGCGGTCAAATTCTTTAACTAATAAGTTTAAGAATTCTTTGTTATCACTACTAGGGTTTAAACTGTTAGTATCAATTCCAGCTCTGTCAATCTTAATCGATTTTTTGTTTACCGACTCGATGGTTTTGTAGATGCCGTATAACTTTTGAGCTACCTCAACTTGTGTTAAAACTGTTTCATCGTACTTGCGATTGTTCTCGGCAATTTCGGATAAATAGCGTGTTCTGTGGGGTGGAATTACGAATATCTTTTCGCTCATTTCGCGGGTGATTTCGAAGGTCGATTTTAAATCGGCTCCCGTTTTCTCCACTACTTTATCCATGATTCTTTTGTAGAGCGTGTTCATGCCCGGGTCGTTGAACTGCGAGGCGATGGTACCGAATACCGGCATCTCATCCGGATTGACGTCCCACAAATTATGGTTGCGTTGGTATTGCTTTTTCACATCGCGCAGGGCATCTAACGCACCGCGTTTATCGAATTTGTTTAGGGCTACCAAATCGGCAAAATCCAACATATCAATTTTTTCTAATTGGGTGGCCGCACCAAACTCGGGTGTCATTACATATAACGAAACATCCGAATGGTCCATGATTTCGGTATCACTTTGACCAATCCCTGAAGTTTCCAGTATGATGATGTCATACTTCGCTGCTTTCAAGACCTGAATGGCTTCGTTTACATATTTAGACAAGGCCAAATTGGATTGACGGGTTGCCAACGAACGCATGTAAACTCTAGGGTTATTGATAGCGTTCATACGAATACGGTCACCCAGCAAAGCCCCTCCAGTCTTACGTTTTGACGGGTCAACGGATATTAATCCGATAGTTTTTTCTGGGAAATCGATTAGAAATCTTCTGACCAATTCATCTACCAAAGACGATTTACCTGCTCCACCCGTTCCGGTGATTCCTAAAACAGGGATATGAGTAGTTTCATTTTTCTTGTGGATTGCCTCGAGAGTATCTTTGGCTATATCGGGGAAATTCTCAGCTGCTGAAATGACGCGGGCAATGGCTGTTGGATTCTTTTCTTCCAGATGGTTGATTTCACCATTCAAAGCATCGCCTACCGGGTAATCGGATTGCATTACCAAGTCGTTAATCATGCCTTGTAATCCCATGGCGCGACCGTCATCCGGAGAATAGATGCGGGTGATTCCGTATTCGTGTAGTTCTGAAATCTCAGAAGGCAGGATAACCCCTCCGCCTCCGCCAAAAATCTTGATGTGACCGGCGCCTTTTTCCTTTAATAAATCGTGCATGTATTTGAAATACTCATTGTGTCCTCCTTGGTAGGAAGTCATGGCAATGGCATTGGCATCTTCTTGTATAGCAGTATTTACTACCTCTTCAACACTACGGTCGTGGCCTAAGTGAATTACTTCGACACCGGTGGCTTGAATGATACGTCGCATGATGTTGATAGCGGCATCGTGACCGTCAAAAAGAGAAGCGGCAGTTACAATTCGGACTTTATTTTTTGGAATATAAGGGATTTGTGGTTCCATATTGCGGATATGATAATTTTAGTGCCGCAATTTACGGAATAAATAAAAATTATTAGGCACACCCTTGGCATAATTTTTGGGAAGTTTAGGCAAAAATTAACACGGTGCTATAAAGCATTTTTTACCTTTGACCTTTAACTATTTATCTTATGAAAAAGTTCCTATCTATTACATTTGGCTTTGCCTTATCCTTTGTTTTGTTGAGTTGTGCCGAAATGCAGCAAATGGCCAATCAGTTTCCTGAATTAAATCCGAATGGCCCGATTGACATTGCCGGCGGATTAAAAGAAGCACTGAACAACGGTATTTCTAAACAAGTTACCAAGTTGACTGCTGTTGACGGTTTTTACAAAAATGAAATGGTTAAGATTTTATTGCCTGAAGAATTGCAGAAAGTTGACAAAGCCTTACGAAAAGTAGGTTTGAGTTCCTTGGCCGATGACGGTATCAAAATGTTGAACCGAGCTGCCGAAGACGCTACTAAAGAAGCGACTCCGATATTTGTAGATGCAGTAAAAAACATGAGTTTTAATGATGCCAAAGGTATTTTGATGGGGAATGAGAGTTCGGCCACGACTTATTTGCAAACTACTACCACTAGTCCGCTTTATGCCAAATTTAATCCGGTGATTAAAAATTCGTTTGCCAAAGTGGGAGCAGATAAAGTTTGGACCAACATTATTACCAAATACAACAGTCTGCCATTGGTAAAAAAAGTGAATCCTGATTTGACTGATTATACTACCAACAAAGCTTTGGAAGGCGTGTATAAAATGATAGCGGTAGAGGAAAAAAACATCCGAACCAACTTAAGTTCGAGAACATCAACCTTGTTGCAAAAAGTGTTTGCGATGCAGGACAAAAAATAGCTTCAAATTTTTAGAAATCAATAACATAAGTATAACATAACCTTAACATCAGAAGCTAAATTCCCGCTGTATCTTTGTAGTGTAATAAATTTGGTTTTTTATTATTTTGGTTAGGGTTAGTTTAAAAATGCCGGTGTCTTAGAGCTCCGGCATTTTTTATATAATACTTTGATGGATTTTTTTGAAGTACGCGAAAGCTTTCAGTAAGCGACTACCATACCAGGAAAACATTTCACCATCTACAAAAATGGTTTTGGCGTGATGCGTATAACGCCCTAGTTCAAAGGCATGCTCATCATTGAACGGAAAAGGTTCTGAAGACAGCAACACCAAATCAGGATCGCCTTGTATTCGCATTTTCTGGATGATTACTTCGGGATACCTACCTTTGTATTTAGCTACGCTCCGTTCGGCTCCGCCTCGGGTGTCGTTGTTTTCGTAGATATTTTCGAATTTGTTTAACTTCAATAATTCGTTGATAAACGTATCGCCTCCTGCCACCATATAAGGATTGGCCCAAATAAAATAGGCTACTTTATTGATGGGTTTATCTTTGATGAATTGTTGGAAATCGGCTAAGGCAAAATTGATTTTGTCAATCCATTTTTGGGCTTCTGTACGCTTATTGAACAACACCCCAAAATCGGCTATCATTTGTTGATTGTCTTCAATAGAAATAATATTGGTTACCCAAACCGGACAAATTTTGGACAACTCCTCTACTATTTCGGGTGTATTCTCCTCTTTGTTGGCAATGATGATATCGGGTTGCAGCAAGCGGATTTTCTCGTAGTGTACTTTTTTGGTTCCGCCGACTATCTTTTTGGTTAATTTGAAATGAAACGGGTGCACACAAAACTTGGTAATTCCGATGATACTTTCTTCTAAGCCCAAATCATATAACAATTCTGTTTGTGAGGGCACCAGAGAAACAATTCGTTTGGGTGTTGTGGCAAAAGAATGGGAAATACCCAGTTGGTCAGTAAACGTTTTCAAGTGGATTAGGATTTCATAATGACAGCCATTTCTTGCTGTACTTTTAGGGCTTCCGCTCTTGCTTTCTCGGCAAAATCAGTTCCGTTACCGGCATAAATAATGGCTCTTGAAGAATTGATTAGCAAACCAATATCCTCATTCATTCCGTAACTGCAAACCTCATAAAGATTACCTCCTTGAGCACCTAGTCCGGGCACTAGGAGAAAACTATTGGGAATTATTTTCCTGATTTCGGCAAAATATTCGGCTTTAGTGGCTCCTACCACATACATCAGGTTTTGGGAGTTCTTCCAGGTTTTGGAGGTTTTGATAACTGTTTTATAGAGTTCTTCTCCTTCTACGTTTTTGGTTTGAAAATCGAAAGCCCCTTCGTTGGACGTTAGTGCCAGCATGATGGTGTGCTTGTGGTCAAAAGCCAGAAACGGTTCGACAGAATCTTTACCCATATATGGCGCTACCGTGATGCTGTCAAAATTCAAATCCTCCAGAAACGCTTTGGCATACATAGCAGAAGTATTTCCGATATCGCCTCGCTTGGCATCCGCAATGGTGAATATTTCGGGATGTTTAGTATTGAGGTATTCAATGGTTTTTTGCAAGGATTGCCAACCTTTTAGACCATAAGCTTCATAGAAAGCTGTGTTGGGTTTAAAGGCTACACATAAATCATGCGTGGCGTCAATTATGGCTTTGTTGAATTCGAAAATCGGGTCTTCCAGTTGCAGCAGATGCTGTGGGATTTTGGTCAAATCGACATCGAGACCGATGCAAAGGAAGGATTGTTTTTGGCGGATTTGTTGTGTGAGTTGTAGTGTAGTCATTTTTAGTAGTTGTGTGGCGCAAAGTTACAAACTAGAAGTTGAAATGTGCAAATTTTATAACATTCCCCGAAAATTATGTAACCCGTTGGAGCCGGAACTAAAATATCTTTGTAAAGCAAACGATAAGTACTTCATACATGTCATTTAGCTAATAATAAAAAGTTGGGGTTAGAGAGAAAGAAAAAGCCGTATGCCATACGGCTTTTTTGATGGAATATTTTTGTTACATTTACCAGTAATAAACCCAAATTCGTTTTTATGAAAATCTTCATTAAATTTGATTTCAATGCTGTTTGCCGAAAAGTATTGGAAGAAAAGCTTACCAAACATCAAATAAAACACCGAATATTAGGCTTTGGTGAGGTAGAACTCTTGGAGAAAGTTTCGGAAGCAAAATTTGCTGAACTTACCGAGGAACTTAAAGAATACGGCATTGACATTATAGAGAATCAAAAAAGCATTTTGGTTCAAAAAATAAAAGATACTATTATTGAAATGATTCACAACTCAGAATTAGTAAATGTCAAAAGCTCTGTTTATCTTGCCGAAAAGCTGAGTCACAGCTATGGCTATTTGTCTAATTTGTTTTCGGATGTCACTTATACCTCTATTGAGAATTATATCATTTTGCAAAAAATTGAATATGCCAAGCAACTGATTGTAAGCAGTGATTTGAGTTTGACTGAGATTGCTTTCCAACTCAATTATTCGAGCGTGGCCCATTTGAGCACTCAGTTTAAAAATGTAACCGGCATTACGCCATCGGCTTTTCAGCGCATCATTGCTAAAAGAAGAGAAATTGCTAATAAAAGATAAACTTTATGGATAAGGAATATATACACATCATTCTGGCTGACGACGACGAGGACGACCGATTATTTTTTACCGATGCCTTTGAGGAATTGAAAATTAACACGCGGGTTAATACTTTTAATGACGGGGTGGAATTGATGGATTATTTGAACTCTCCTGACGCTGATTTGCCCAATGTGTTGTTTCTCGATTTGAACATGCCTAAGAAAAACGGGATTGAATGTTTACACGAAATAAAGAAAAATGACAAATTTAATGACATTGCTATTGCTATTTTCTCTACTTCATCCTCCGAAGAGCATATAGAGGAAACCTTTGTTAGCGGTGCCAATATTTATATCAAAAAGCCGAGTGATTTTACCACGCTCAAAAAAGTCCTTTCGGATGTGGTCACTATTAACTGGCAATACTATACCTCGGGATTGAATAAGGATAATTTTTTATTACGAATATAAAAGCTATGAAACTCCATTCGTTTTATAAATCACCGATATTCTTAAAAAGCCTTTTTGTAGTTTCCATTTTTGCTATATTTTTTATTTCGGCTGTTACTTTTAAGCATATCAATTTACTTAACGATTCCGCTCGACGGGTAAAACATTCCTATGATGTTAACTTAGAATTAGAGCGTTTATTTTCTTATTTGAAAGATTCGGAAACCGGTCAACGTGGTTTTTTAATTACTAAGGACTCTACTTTTTTAGTTCCTTATATTAATGCTAAAAAGAAAATAGACCATTCCTTTACCATTGTCAAAGAATACACTAAAAAAGACCCTGCGCAGGAAGACAATGTTAGAAAATTACAATTCTACATCAACAAGAGGCAAAACTATCTTTCGATTGCCTTACACCTTTCTTTGCAAAAGCCATTAAACGATCCCAGTCTAAAACGCGAACTCCTTGTTGGAAAAGAAACCATGGACAGTGTTCGCAGTCAAATCAACCAGATGATTCTTTTGGAGAAAAAAGCACTGAAAGGAAGAGATAAGCGTTATAATGAAACTATCAAAGTCACGCCGGTTTTCATTTATGTGACCTTATTAATCACGCTGCTACTCATTTCGATTTCTTATATTCGGATTAACCGTGATTTAGAAAAAATGCAAGTGTCAAACAACCGCTTGACGGTATTGAATGAGTCCAGCAATTTGGCTGAAATTGTGGGTAATTTTGGCAGTTGGCAATTCAATATTGATAACGACGAGTATACTTTTTCGGACAACATCTACCGATTGCTGGGTTGTGAACCTCAGTCTTTTAAGGAAGGTCAGAATGATTTTGTAAAATTTGTACATGATGAAGACTTACATTATTTTGAAGGCATAACCTCCAATCGATTGAAAGAGAATGATCTTCCTGCTTTTACCTATCGTGTTATTCGGAAAGACAATCAGCGGCGCTATTTCAGAACTACAGGTCGAATTGTGACTAACAAATCTGGTAACAACATTTTAATTGGCACCACTAGTGATGTGACGGATGAGGTTTTGGCTTCTTTATCATTAGAGCAACAAAATATAGAGCTCGAAGCCAGTAACAAGGAGCTTTTGGCTTTTAATTATGTGGCGAGTCATGATTTGCAGGAACCATTGCGCAAAATTCAAACTTTTATTTCGCGTCTTTCTGAAAAAGAATCCGAGCATCTAACAGATAACGGAAAAGAATATATCACCCGAATTCATGCTTCGGTAGACCGAATGCGCATATTGATTGATGATTTGCTACAATATTCACGGGCCAATAAAACCGAGAAGATTTTTGAGAAAGTGAATTTGAATGATTTATTGGAAAATGCGAAGTTTGATTTGGCACAATCTATAGAAGAGAAAAATGCCACGATAAAAAGCGATACCTTGCCAACGATGACGGTTATTCCGTTTCAGATTCAGCAGTTGTTCATTAATCTTATCGGAAACTCATTGAAATACAGCCGAGAGAAAGTAAAACCAAAAATTAAGATTACTTACCAAAAAGTTAGTGCTTTTGAGGAGGCTTTAATTCCTAAAAACACCAAAGACAAATTTTGTAAAATTACTTTTGAAGACAACGGAATTGGTTTTGAGCAGGAATATGCCGAGAAAATCTTTATTCTATTTAACCGCCTGCACAACAAAAACGAATATGCCGGCACCGGAATTGGACTGGCCATTTGTAAAAAAATTGTTGAAAATCACCGAGGCTACATTTTTGCGGAAGGGAAACCTAACAAAGGAGCTGTCTTTACCATCTACCTTTCGGAAGATTGCTAAGCCATTCCATTTTAAATAAAAAAACAAATCCTATGCACACCATAGGATTTTTTTGTGCCTGTAATGGAAATTGTATAACAAATAGAAAAATTGATGTAACACAACTTTATCCCTTGCATCGCAACTTTGTATTGTATTATATCGCAAGTTATAACTACCTCTTAAAGGAATAAAATAATTAAAAATTGTCCCCATGAAAAATTATATTACCCTTTGTTTTTTAGTCGCTTTTATAACAAGCGCTACGCCGCAAGAAAGTCGATTTTGCCATTTGGTTTCAACTGAAACAACCGATTGCCCGACTGACAGTAACACTCTTAAAAGCGTTAAGTCGTATTATTACTTTCCCAACATGCAGGTTTATTATGATATTGAAAAAAAGATGTATCACTATCAATTAAATAAAGAATGGGTGATATCGGAAGAGTTGCCTTTATATTATGGTGGCTATTCGCTTTTTAAAAATGAGAGAGTACTGGTAACCATTGCCAATGGAGATGCTCCTCAGACCTATATCAAAACCCACCGCAAAGAGTTTCCTTATAACCCTAAAGGAAGAATTAAAAGACCCGCACAAATACTGGCCGAAAATGAAACGGCTTTGATACAATAAACTGTTAACACTAAAACAAAAAAACTATTATGCAGAATTTATTATACACGATAGCCATTGTACTTGTGATACTCTGGTTTTTGGGGTTCCTGGTATACAACGTAGGTTCCATCATTCATATTTTATTATTAATAGCGGTATTAGCCATATTGCTTCGAATCATTAAAGGCAAGGAAGTATAGAAAAAAAATACTTTAGTAACCATTTAAATTCAATACCATGAAAACTATTTTTAAGCATACCTTAAAATTGGTGTTGTTGTGCTTATTCAGTACAGTAACCACTATAGCACAAGAAACAGAAAAGAAGAATTACGATCAGGGTTTTCGTTTGGGATTTGGTGTTAGTGGCGGTCTTCCGCTCCAAGATCCTTATAAATTTAATGTGGGAGGTGATGTGAGAATTCAGTATGATTTATCAACCAGATATTCATTGACCTTCACGACCGGTTTCAATAATTTCTTTGTCAGCGGACCGGACAATGATTTGGGATACATTCCGGTAAAGGGAGGTTTTAAAGCTTTTGTTTTAAAAGATAAATTGTATTTGTTGGCCGAAGCCGGTGCTGCCTTTGCTGTAACCAATGGCTATGACAAAACATCATTACTCTTGAGTCCGGGAATTGGTTATGCTACTGATGCGATTGATATTAGTTTGCGCTACGAACATTACAATGACTTTCCAATACTAAAATCTAATGATACCGAAGGAACAGGTTTGGGACAAATTGCTTTGAGATTGGCTTACGGATTTAGACTTTAAATTTGATGAGCAAGAAAAAAGGGCTAACAGTACGTTAGCCCTTTTTTATGTTTAGAAAACTTCGCTTTCTTTTAGTTTTTCCATGTTGTTGACCATTTGAAGTTCGTCAACAAATTTTTGAATTTTACCATTCATAACACCATCCATATCAAAAACATCCAATCCAATTCGGTGATCGGTTACACGACCTTGCGCATAGTTATAGGTACGAATTTTAGCCGAACGGTCACCGGAGCTTACCTGCGAAGTACGTTTGGTAGCATCTTCGGCTTGTTTTTTGGCTAATTCTTGTTCGTATAAACGAGAACGTAAAACCTCTAAAGCTTTGTCTTTATTCTTATGTTGAGATTTTTGATCCTGACATTGTGCTACCAATCCTGTTGGAATGTGAGTCAAACGCACCGCTGATTTGGTTGTATTTACCGATTGACCACCCGGACCTGATGAACAGAAGAAATCCACACGCACATCATTCATATCAATTTGCACATCAAATTCTTCCGCTTCAGGCAACACCATTACGGTAGCTGCTGAGGTATGAACTCTTCCTTGGGTTTCTGTTTGTGGAACACGTTGCACGCGATGTACTCCGGCCTCAAACTTCAAGGTACCGTAAACATCTTCTCCGGTTACTTCAAAAATCACCTCTTTGAAACCACCCGAAGTTCCTTCATTCATATCAACCACTGAAGTTCTCCATCCGCGACTTTCACAGTATTTAGTATACATTCTGAATAAATCACCGGCAAAAATTGAGGCTTCATCCCCACCCGTTCCGGCGCGAATCTCAACCATAACATTCTTAGCATCTTCGGGATCTTTAGGAATCAATAGGAATTTGATTTCTTCTTCCAGTTGTGGTAAGCGTTCTTTGGCTTCGTCTAATTGCATTTTGGCCATTTCCACCATTTCGGCATCAGAGCCATCTGCAATAATTTCGTTGGCCTCTTTAATATTGCCATCAAGAGTTACGTATTCATCACGTTTCTCCATTAGGTTTTTCAACCCCTTGTATTCCTGATTTAACTGTACATAACGTTTTTGATCGGAGATAACATCGGGTTGAATAATCAAATCCGATATCTCATCGAAACGTTGTTTTACATATTGTAATCTCTCTAACATTTTGTATTCTTTATTTGGAGTGCAAAAATAGTAAAAAAAGTGTAGAATTTGGAGTGTTCGATTGCCCATTTTTTTATAGTATTGTATAGCGTAACAAAAACAATGAAAATGAAAACCATCACATGCTTAGCCGTTATTACTTTATTGGTTTCCTGCCAAAAGAAGTCAGAAAAAAAATTTGATGAACTTGAAAAAATGAATTGGCTTATTGGGAATTGGGAGAACAAAATGCCCGAAGGTATCTTAACCGAAAGCTGGAAAAAGGAAAATGACAGTACTTTCAGTGGCGAGAGTTATTTCATTAATCCGAAAGATACGGTTCATTTTGAAAGCATTCGACTTATTCAAAAAGAAGACGAATTGATTTATACCGCGACCGTTCCGGGGCAGAATGATGACGAACCTGTTGACTTTAAACTAACCTCTGATACTGAAAGTATTTTTACTTTTGAAAACCCGGCACATGATTATCCGCAAAAAATCACTTATAAAAAGGTAGATGCTAATAATTTGGTTGCTACTATTTCAGGGAAACAACAAGGAAAAGACAGTCAGGAAAGCTATCCGATGAAGCGAAAATAAACGCAAAATCATTATCAAAACAACTAAAACCTTGCCTAATCGCGAGGTTTTTTTAGTTGTAAATCATACTAAATCAATCAAATAAAAATATTATTTATATTTAATCTAAATAAACTTTTTTAATTCAATTTCCGTATTTATATTTGCACTGTTATTTTTAATTATTCTAAATAAATGTACAAATATATCCCAATCCTAGCCGTAACACTTACCATTAGTGCCTTAGGTTTCGCCCAAGAGACCCCATCCAATTACCAAGAAGAGCTATATGCTTTTAACAACGACACGGTAAAAAATAAAAAAGGGGAAATACTGAAAGAAGTGATTATCATTTCTCAACAACAAAAAACAATAGTTAAAAGCGGAAAAGCTAACATCAAGCCTTTAGATTTACCACAAGCCTCAATGGTTATTGGAAAAGAAACCATCAAACAACAACAGATATTAAGACTCTCGGAAGCTCTAAAAAATGCCAACGGAATTTATGTATCTGGAGCCAGTAATGCTTCAGGGAATAATCAAGAAGAATTGGGTTCACGCGGATTTACCTTTAGTGGAGGCAATACTTTTAAAAATGGTGTTCGCATCAATGGTTCTATCATTCCGGAAGCCAGTTCGTTAGAAAGTATTGAAATTCTGAAAGGGAGTTCGGCACTCTTATACGGAAACGTTGCTCCCGGCGGAATTTTGAATTTGATTACCAAAAAACCAAGGTTTGATCATGGTGGTGAATTGAGTTTCAGAGCCACTGAATACAATTTCTTTAAACCAACCGTAGATGTTTATGGTGCCATAAATAACAGCAATACTGTAGCGTATCGTTTTATCAGTAGTTATGAGCAAGGAAACAGTTTCAGAGATGATGTCCAAACCAAAAGAATTTACTTCAATCCTTCCATTTTACTTGATATTTCGGCCAAAACATCTGTTTTAATTGAAGCTGATTATACCAAAGACAATAGAACACCTGACTTTGGGTTGGCCACGATTGACTACAAAGTAGTTGAATTGCCCAGAAACGCATTCTTAGGATTTAATTGGGGTAAGTTTGACTCAGAACAAGTGGGATTCACCACGACAATTAATCATGATTTAAATAAAAACTGGCAACTAAAAGGGCTCTTCTCCTACCAAGGATACAGCACAAACTTACTATCCAGCTTAAGACCAAATGCTACTAATTTAGTTCAAGCCAACGGAGATTGGACACGAGGAGTTCAAAAAACCGATACTGAGCAAGATTACAGCTTGGTAGAAGTTGATTTAAACGGAACTTTCAATACCGGTAAAATAAAACATACTTTGCTTTTTGGTGCTGATGCCGATCAAAGCAATACGACTACTTTGGCTTATAAAAACATCACTTTTTATGATAAGATAAATATTTATAATCCAACCGTAATCCTTGATAAAAATTCGATTTACGCCAATACCGTGGTGCCATCAATGGATAAAAACACTAATGCTTTGGCTAACATTAAACGAGCCGGAGTTTACTTTCAGGATTTGATTGAAGTTTCCCGAAAAATAAAAGTACTAGCCGGTTTGCGCTATAGTTATTTAGAAAATACAACTAATACGCTAACGTACTCCACTTCAACAAACTCAGAAACTAAAACAGATGATAACATTGTTTCGCCAAAATTGGGAGTTGTGTTTCAACCTACCAAAACCAATTCCATATTTGCCAGTTATTCGGATTCATTTGTCCTGAATACCGGAACAGATATCAATTTAAAAGCGTTGCCGCATTCCACTATAAATCAGTACGAAATTGGGGTTAAAAACGAATTCCTTAAAGGTCATTTAGTAGCTAATTTGACCACCTATTTAATTGATTACAGCAATTTGGCACAAACAGATTTCAGTAATGGCAATACTAATACTAATATCAAGGAATTGGCAGGAGCTTATCAAAGTAAAGGCGTTGAAGTAGACATTACAAGCCAGCATAAAGGATTAAAACTAATTGCCGGGTACAGCTTCAATGAAACTAAGTATACTAAAAGTAACATTTACGACAACGGAACCCATTTGCGTTTTTCACCCAAACACACAGCCAATGCCAGCGCGTTTTACACTTTTGAAACGTCTAAACTTAAAGGATTAGAGCTTGGTTTGCAATCAACTTATATCGGAGAACGTTTAGGCGGAAGATTAAAACCTAATAATGCTTCTACACCTGCTGAATTAGCCAGAAAGCCTATTCCTGTTGATGGCTTTTTACAATTTGACGCCTCTGTTGGTTATGCTATTAAAAATTTCACTATCAGAACCAAATTATCAAACTTAGGTAATGTGGTAAGTTATTATGTATATGATGACAATACGGTAACACCCATTGCACCTAGAATGTTAACAACTACTTTATCGTATAAATTCTAAACCAATGAAACAAGCCACTATCCGCAACCTTCACCGTGACCTAGGGTATTTTTATATCGGGTTGATTATTTCCTTTGCCTTTTCCGGAATTCTGATGAATCACCGTGAAAGCTGGCATCCTGAGAAATACACCATCGAAACCAAAGCCATCGAAGTACAACTTCCGGCCGAAGATGCCATCAATGAAAAATTTGCTGATTCGTTAGGCAAAACATTAGGCATCGATGACAAAATACGCCGTCATAAAGTGGATGAAGGAAAATTCAAAATCTCTTTCGAAAAGCACGATGTAGAACTTGATATGAAAACCGGAAAAGGTGAAATTGTTTCTTATATCAAAACGCCGGTAATCAGCCAAATGATGAAGTTGCACAAAAGCACTTCCAACTGGTGGATTTACTATGGTGATATTTTTGGAATTTCGTTAATAATCATCGCTATTACCGGTGCGATAATGATACCGGTGGGAAAATTTAACTTTAAACGAAGAGGATGGAAACTGGCTCTGGCCGGCATTGTCTTTCCACTTTTGTTTTTGTTTTTGTTGGGTTAATTTTAAAACCGAAAAGCTCCCCAAACGGGGAGCTTTTTATTTACATCGAATAGTTTTTGAACATATAAATCCAAATCATCCTTGATAACCGGATGTTAAAACAACTCAGCAAAACAATCACCGTCCCTATAATTGGGATGATTCTTAAGTCGAATGTTTCTTCAAAAAACGGACTGGCTATAAAATAAGTAACAATGCCCTCACCTACCGTTAACGCGTAATTGACAAACATGGCACCGAAGAAATAACCGGGTTCTTTTTCAAACTTAAAATTACAATGGCTGCAATGCTCGTTCATTTTGGGAAAACCCAAGCTGAAAAAGAAACTTTTATCGGCAAACACTTTGCCTTCATGACAATTAGGGCATTCATTGCGGAAAATATGGTACAGACTTTTTAACATGATTTATTTTTATGCAAAGGTAAACGGTTTATAGTAACCAAATGTTTAGTAAATTCGCCAATACTAGCACAATAAAGACATTTTGAAAAAGAATCCGGTTTACAGCATCGCAAATTTTGAAGCACCAATCAGCGTCAAAGATTTGTATGTTAATACGTTTAAAAAGCATCTGGAAACCAACAGTTTTATTGAAAAATCACATCGGCACAACTTTTATTTACTGGTATTATTTACCAATGGTAGTGGCACTCATGAGATAGATTTTGCTCAATTCAGCATCAAACCCGGAAGCTTATTTGTATTACAACCGGGACAAATTCACCATTGGCATTTGTCTTCAGACATTGAAGGTTATATTATTTTTTATTCGCAGGAGATTTACAACTTGTATTTTGGTCATAAGAAAATTGAAGAGTATCCTTTTTATCAATCGGTGATGAACCAACCGGAACTTTTTTTTGAAGCAACAGAACTGGCCCAAATTCAACCTTACTTTGATTTAATGTTATCTGAAAACCAAAACAACCATCCAAAGAGAGAAGACAAATTATTGAATTTACTAGATTGCATTCATATTGAAATTTCAAGAAAATACCTTTCAGACACGCATCATGTTGCCCATACTTATAATTACAAAATCCATCAGTTCGAGCAGTTTTTGGAACAGTTTTTCAAAACCGAAAAATCGCCCTCGTTTTATGCTACCAAAATGAACATCACGCTCAAGCATTTGAACCGAATCTGCAAAGACATACTGAATCAAACCGTCACCGAACTCATCAGCAAACGTGTTATTTTAGAAGCAAAACGGAATTTAATCAATCCGGAACTGTCTATCAATCAGGTTGCCGATGCACTGGGCTTTGACAATTATTCATATTTCACCAAACTGTTTAAAAAGCAAACCGGAAAAACACCAAAGGAATTCCGGAAAAACTAACGTCGCGCTTTAAAATAGTTTTCAAAAAAAGTACAATCGGAAACCAAATCCTGGTAGTAATTGGGATATTTATTCTTTAAATCCAAATAGTACTTATTCTTACTAAAGATGAAGGTGTCGTAATCATTATACTCTTGTCCGTACTCATACGGATTCTTGTTTTCGAGCCTGAACTTTTCACATTTGCCCATCATGCGCAAACACAAGGCTTTGAACTTATCCGTTTTGGCATTTTTAAGTGCTAGTTGATAGTAATGTTTTGCCAAATTACACTCGTGAAATTCAGCTTCATCTTCTATAAAAGTAACGCCTCCTATACTCGACCAGTAATAGCGTCGCATCATCCATGAATTACCATATTGGGTCATATTGAAATAACAATTGGCCACTAAGAAATAATAGTAATCGCGGTTCTTTGTTTTATGATTATCGGCAAGGCTCAAGTAGTTTATAAGTTGCTTGGTGACCGTATATTTATTGAGTCGGATGGTATCTTTCACCGGGATAAACTCGGGCGTGTATTTTAAGGTATAAAACGGATTTTCATCAAAAACATTACTGCCATCATTCCATGTGTTTTCTTGATTTCTTTCCCACGAAGTATACTTGTCATTCCAAAGTTTGTTCCCCACTTTTTTAAAGGCAAGCATCGCTTTCTGAAGTCGGTTTTGACGAATATATTTGGTTCCGGTCAAATCATACAATCGTGAAATCTGTCCTTTTAAGATATGGTATTTATACGCGGCAAACTCTTCCTGATTGTCTTTGTTCACGACAATATTATTAATCAAAGCCTGAACCTGCTCGGGGGTATACATGACGTTGAGGTAATCAAAATAATTATCATAGAAATCAGTATACGTTTCTCCTTTATTCTTTTTGGTTTTCCAAAAGGCATTGTCATAATACTCATTTTCTTCATCCCAAGTTACGCCATTCATCAGTGAATAAAGCAAAGCCGCATCCGTAGTATTGCCCAAATATTCCAATTCTCTGCCGACGGCAAAAATAAACTTCTGATAGTTTTTGTTTTTGAGAAGAATGGGTTTCACTACATCCAGAATAATGGCTTTTCCTGCTTTTTGATTGGCGGTAAGCACCAAAGCTCTGAATATCTCGAGTTGGTCTTTTATTTCGGGAGCGTAATTACGGTTTTGCAATTCGGTTAGTTGCAACAAGCAGCCGTTGTAATCTTTGGTCATAAAATGCAAATAGGCTTTTGACACTTCCCAAAGCATTGGATTATCTGTTTTTTGGGGAGCAACATTTTCTACTAAAGCTAAGATTTTGGCGGCGTAGAGTCGGTCCTGCGCTACTCTATCCATAACCATTCCGATGGTTTTCTTATCACGGTCTTCATCCCACCAGGAATTTACTGTGGAGGGTTCGAATAACGAATAGTAAGGCGTGAATACCCAATCTTCGAGCTTGTTTATTTCTCTCAGCAGCAAAAAACTCAATCCTTCCGAATTGGGTGTTAATTGCTGTATTTTTTCCATATACAATAGCGATTTACTAACATTGAGTATGCCAGCCAACAGATACACATTAGCTTTTTCTTGATTGGTTTTGGCATACTCCAACACTTTATCAACAGGAACTTCAGCATTGTACTGTTGCGAAACCATAAAGCGTTTATCGGGTGCATTGGCAAAAACCTGAGCGGCGTAAAAGTTGCATAAAGCGGAATCTTTTTCAGCCAAGGTTTTAAAATACAGGCTCCAATAGTAAACAATGTCTTTTCGCTTAGAGGCTTTTATATTTTTTTCAAACAACTCGTTGATGGTTTTCACATCGCTGTTATAGTAGGAAAGACGCATCGCCAAAAACAAATACCGAAACTTTATCAGCTCATTTTTAGCAGTTTCTGCCAAACGAATAGCTGTTTTTATTTGAGCCGTTCTTTTAACCGTAACAAAGGTTTTGTGGCGCTCCCAGGGATCTTCTTCCCAGTTGTTGCCAAACTCCGAATTTTTGGCAAATTTTAAATAATTAATTGCTTCAGAATCTTTGGTTTGAAACAAATAATGAATTAGGCTGTTCTTTGAATCTGCAGTTATATCCGCCGAATTAAGCTCGTAAACTGCCTCATACACATCGTCCCATTTGGCTTTTCCTTTGCAGTACTCAAACCATAATTTTTGATTGGGCTCTACATAACCCGGAGGGTCATCATAACCCGGCGAAAACAAGTTGGCTGAATAATAAAACTCAGAGTACATTGGGTATCCAAAACATTTGGCATGAAAAAACGAAAACCGCAAATCCTCACCACTCGGATAGAACCCACAGGCAAATAGGGCATTATTTGCTAAAATCAGTAAAAAAGCGGGAAACTTCTTCATTGGTAAAATTGTTAAGTTGTTCGTCGTCTAAGTGAAATAAGGAAACGGTGGTGTGCTCGTCAAAATCGATGTGGCGCTTAAGGATTTCAATAGTCTTGTTGATTTTTGCTGCATTGATTTCCTCAAACTTAATCTTGTCTCCAATTCTGAGATAATTTCCGGCTACAGTGGTGTCTTTAATTACTGTAAACCAAAGCGGTTTGTCTTCTTTTAAAACCTTTTTAATCTGCTCGTTATTGGCGTACAACACATTTGAAAAACGTTCGTTATGATACACCTGCATCCAGGAATAGATGGGCAATGCTACATCAATGTGCTTGGGATATTTGGAGTTGGTTTTTAGATAGCTTTCCAATTCGTCTAAATCTAAAATGGAGTTTTTCTTGGCATTTTCGAGTGGGTTCATCAGGTTATAGCACATCAGCGAAACCTTATCAACCGGCGGAACTCCCATTTTTTCGGGGTATTTATAAGGGTATAACCGCAAGGTGCAACTGATTTCTTTTTTGGAAATTTCTTTTAGTTTTTTCAGAAAATAAAAATAGTTGTCTTTGGTCTTCAACGTCCAGTCGCAATCCATTTGAAATTCGGTTGGTTTTTTAACCCGTTGGAACTTTTCGTTGCAATATTTATCGATTAAGAAATTGACATTATCCGCCAAAGTATCAATGCTGCTTTTTGACGCTTTCATCAAAGCGCTGTTCTTGATATAAACCGTTGGCACTAACGTCAAACTGTCCTGTCCGTTGTAAAAGTATAATTCGGTTTTAGAGATGGGATAAAAGCCTAGTGCATCACTGTAATCAACTTCAAAAAATTTGACATACAACTTATTGACTTTTAATTTTTTACAAACCGAATCTTCGTGTTGCGACATTTGATAATTATCGGATTTCCAATAATAAAAGGCGCGTTCGACATGCACAATCTTGTTCTCCTTTTGGCAGGAAAAAAAGAGCCATGAAACCATTCCTAACCAGAACATTTTTTTCATAATTGACTGTTTTCGGTATAACGTAAAATTCGTATTAAAAGTATATTATTTTTCGAAATAATTTCCAATAAAAAACCCGCTCATTGCTGAACGGGTTTTCTTTATAAACTGTAGTCTGTCTTTTGCAGTTTGCCTAGTTTTTCAAAGGTATATTCGCCAATATCTCTAAATAGAATTTCCAGAATTTTTGTGACGATTTAATCGAGGCTCTTTCATCAGGACTGTGGGCTCCGTGAATGGTTGGTCCAAACGAAATCATGTCCATCCCCGGATAATTGGTTCCCAAAATTCCACATTCTAATCCGGCATGACAAGCTACTACATTGGGTTTGGTACCGTTTTGTTTTTCATAAATGTTTACCAAAACTTCTAGTATCTCCGAATTTACATTAGGTGTCCAACCCGGATAGCTTCCACCAAAAGTTACTTCGCAACCAAACAGTTCGTATGCCGAGCGCAAGCCATTGGCCAAGTCCATTTTTGAACTTTCAACAGAAGAACGTGTCAAATTTTGAATCGAAATTTCACCGTCTTTTACAATAACACGAGCAATATTATTTGATGTTTCCACTAAATCTTCCATATCGGCAGACATACGATACACGCCGTTATGAGCCGCGTAAATCGAACGAAGTAATCCTTCCTGAACGCCCAAATCCATTACCTTGCTTGGCAAATCGCCTTTTACAATTTCGATGGTAAGATTAGGTTCTGTCGTTTTGTATTCCGCTTTTATATCGTTGATGATTTCCTGCATGTCAAATACAAATGCTTCGTCGTACATACCGGCCACAATCACTTTAGCAACACTTTCTCTTGGAATTGCGTTGCGTAAACTACCCCCATTAATTTCCGAAATCTGCAACCCAAAATTCTCGAAACCATCAAACAATAAACGGTTCATGATTTTGTTGGCATTGCCTAATCCTTTGTTGATATCCATTCCGGAATGTCCTCCATTCAAGCCTTTTACGGTAATAGTGTACCCTACTGAGCCTTCCGGAGTTTCCTCTTCGTTATAATTTCTGTTGGCTGTAACATCAATGCCACCGGCACAACCGATGTCGATTTCGTCATCTTCTTCGGTATCTAAATTCAATAGAATTTCACCTTTTAAAATACCGCCTTTTAAGTTCAAAGCCCCGGTCATTCCGGTTTCTTCGTCTATAGTAAAAAGCGCATCAATAGCTGGATGCGGAATATCTTTACTTTCTAAAACGGCCATAATAGCGGCTACACCCAATCCGTTGTCAGCCCCAAGAGTGGTTCCTTTGGCACGAACCCAGTCCCCATCAACATACATCTCGATGCCTTGGGTAAGAAAATCAAAATTAGTATCATTATTTTTTTGGTGCACCATATCCAAATGCCCTTGCAGCACAACGGTTTTTCGGTTTTCCATGCCCGGAGTAGCCGGTTTTCTGATGATAACATTTCGAATCTCATCTTCAAAAGTCTCCAATCCGAGGCTATTTCCGAAGTTTTTCATGAATTCGATTACTCTTTCCTCTTTTTTAGACGGACGAGGCACCGCATTTAAATCGGCGAACTTGTTCCAAAGTGCTTTTGGTTCAAGGTTTCTAATTTCTTGGCTCATTATAGTTGTATTTTTTTATGTCGAGGCACAAAGTTACAAAGTTTAGGTTCTTGGCGAATTGATATTGTGATTATATTTACAATTAAAAAATTGGCTTTGAAACGCAAATACATACTTCCGACTTTTTTACTTTTTCAGATTTTCATGCTGAGATTTTTGGCTTTTTTTCCTGAAACGGTGGAACGTTTTTACAGCAATGGGTTGTATGTGTACATTTCACATTTTTCCAGAATTGTTTTGGGAAAAATCCCTTTCTCTGTAGGCGATATTATCTACGGAATAGTCATTGTCTACTGTATTTATTGGTTTTATCGAAATCGAAAATCATCATGGAAAGACAAAATTTGGGCATCCCTAAGTTTTATGGCGGTGGCTTATTTTTTGTTTCATTTGCTTTGGGCTTTCAATTATTACCGGGAACCGCTTTTTGAAAAAATGAGCATCCAACGCGATTATACCAATGAAGATTTGTATGCTTTTACAGAAAAGTTAATTGCCAAGACCAATGAAGTGCAATTCAAAATCACTCATGACCACAACCAAAAAGTAGTTAATCCTTATTCGCAGGACAGCATTTTTGCCATGACACAAAACGGATACACGAATTTAGCCAAACAATATCCGTTCTTCAAGTATGAAATTCCCAGCCGAAAGAAATCACTATTCAGTTTACCCCTAACCTATATGGGATTTGGCGGTTATTTGAATCCGTTTACCAATGAATCTCAAGTTAATTCTAAATTGCCAATGTATGGTTTTCCTAATGTGGTTTGTCACGAAATGGCCCATCAAATTGGTTATGCCAGCGAAAGTGAATGTAATTTTATTGGTTTTATGGCTTGCATCAAAAATGAGGATTTGTATTTTCAATATGCGGCCTATACTACAGCACTGCGGTATTGTTTGGAAAATGTTTATTTGAAAAATGAGGCCAAATTTAAGGCCATGAAACCCAAAATCAACAAAGGTATTTTTGAAAACTACAAAGAGAGTGAAGTTTTTTGGGCTGAATACGACACCTTTATCGACAAAGGTTTTCATATTTTCTACGACCAGTTTCTGAAAACCAACCAGCAACAAGACGGCATCGAAAGCTACAGTAAGTTTGTCAACTTGCTAATCAATTATTATAAAGAAAGAGACTCCAAACTAGCAGAATTTATATAAACAAAAAAACCATTGATTTCTCAATGGTTTGATGTGATCTCAGAAGGATTCGAACCTTCGACCTACTGCTTAGAAGGCAGTTGCTCTATCCAGCTGAGCTATGAGACCAAGAAGTTCTTTCACAAATTTGTCGGGGTGGCAGGATTCGAACCTGCGGCCTCCTGCTCCCAAAGCAGGCGCGATAACCGGGCTACGCTACACCCCGTGTATTTACTATCTGTGGTCAGATAATTAGGTTACACAAAACCTAAAAAAGCGGAGAGACAGGGACTCGAACCCTGGCGACGGTTACCCGTCGACAGATTAGCAATCTGCTCCGTTACCACTCCGGCACCTCTCCTAAATTTTCAATTTTGTAAAAGAACATTTTCTTTAAGCGGTTGCAAATGTAATTTATCATTCTATAATTTACAACTATTTCATTTCTTTTTTTAACTTTTAAAACAAATAAAATCTAAAAAGGTTCACATTCAATACAGTAGAATTTTAATATTGTTCTAATTCTTTATGAAATGTTATTTATTGCTGTATGAATTCCATAATTTGCAATAAAAGTTTAGTTTTGCACTACAAACAAACAACAAGTTATTATGAGTAAAAAAGTAGTTATCGTTTCAGCAGTAAGAACTCCTATCGGAAGTTTTATGGGATCTTTATCCACCGTTACTGCAACACAATTAGGGGCAACCGCTATTAAAGGCGCATTAGATAAAATTAATTTAGATTACAATTTAGTTGATGAAGTACTGATGGGTAATGTAGTTCAAGCCGGTGTCGGACAAGCGCCCGCTCGTCAAGCCGCATTATTTGCCGGTTTACCTAATAGTGTCATTGCTACTACCATCAATAAAGTATGTGCATCCGGAATGAAAGCGGTAATGCAGGGAGCACAAGCTATTATGAACGGAGATGCCGAAATCATTGTAGCCGGTGGTATGGAAAACATGAGCTTGATTCCGCATTATGTTCACATGAGAAACGGGGTGAAATTTGGCCCAACTTCTTTAGTGGATGGTATGCAAAAAGACGGTTTAGTTGATGCTTACGACAACAATGCCATGGGGGTTAGTGCCGATTTGTGCGCAACAGAATATAAAATAACCCGTGAAGAACAGGATGCTTTTGCTATTCAATCCTATGAGCGTTCGGCTAAAGCTTGGAGTGAAGGTAAATTTGATAACGAAGTGGTTCCGGTAACAATTCCGCAACGTCGTGGTGATGCTATTGTTTTTTCAAAAGACGAAGAATATACCAATGTAAAATTGGATAAAATACCTGCTCTTAATCCTGCTTTTACGAAAGAAGGAACGGTAACCGCAGCCAATGCTTCTACTATAAATGACGGAGCGGCAGCTTTGGTATTAATGAGTGAAGAAAAAGCTGTATCAATGGGATTAAAACCATTAGCTTATATCAAATCATATGCTGATGCAGCACAAGAACCAAAATGGTTTACAACAGCACCGGCAAAAGCTTTACCAAAAGCCTTAGACAAAGTTGGTTTATCAATCACAGATGTAGATTATTTCGAATTTAACGAAGCTTTTTCAGTGGTAGGTCTAGCCAATGCTAAAATTCTTGGTTTAGATAATAACAAAATAAATGTAAACGGTGGAGCTGTTTCCTTAGGGCATCCACTAGGATGTTCAGGAGCCAGAATCATTGTAACATTGATTAATGTATTAGAACAAAATAACGCTAAAATAGGAGCCGCAGCTATCTGTAATGGTGGTGGTGGTGCATCAGCCATTGTTATTGAAAGAGCTTAAATAAATTATAAGTTATGAGTTATAAGTTATGAGTTGAGAAAGACTCAGTAATTTATAACTCATAATTCAAAACTCATAATTCCTTTAAATGTTTGCCATTTGTAACTTAGCCATAATCCCTTTACGAGCCGAACCAAGCGATCGAAGCGAAATTGTTTCGCAGGTTTTGTTTGGAGAGCATTTTGAGATTTTGGAAACACAAAATCAATGGGCAAAAATCAAATTACAGTTTGATGATTACGAAGGCTGGGTCGATTCAAAACAATACCAAATTATCTCGGAAAAAAGCTTTAACTCACTTTCTAAAGATGCTATAATCCTGAATTCAGATTTGGTGGAATATGTTACCAATCCGTCCAATGTATTATTACCAATTCCGCTTGGTGCTTCGCTTTCGTTTTTAAATCATAGCGAAATCAATGTGGACAATTTCGAGTTTGAAGGCATGCGAATCAGTGGTGTTAAACCTAAATCCGATTTAATTGCTACAGCTTATTTATACCTCAATGCTCCTTATTTATGGGGAGGTAAAACACCTTTTGGTATTGATTGTTCCGGATTTACACAAATGGTATACAAACTCAATGGTTACAAATTACTGCGAGATGCTTCCCAACAATCAACTCAAGGCGATGCTTTGAGTTTTATTGAAGAAAGTGAACCCGGAGATTTAGCTTTCTTTGACAACGAAGAAGGCAAAATTATTCACGTTGGTATTATGATGGAAAACAATTATATCATTCACGCCAGCGGAAAAGTACGCATCGACCGTTTAGATCATTTAGGAATCTACAATGCGGAACAAAACAGACATACCCATCGATTGAGAGTCATTAAGAAAATCATATAAACCGGAACAGCAGTTTCGGTTTTTTTATTACTTTTAATTTCAAATCATTTGAAAATGAAAAAAATCATTACGATTTCCCTGTTTTTTATTGCGATATCATTTGTGAGTTGTATCAAATCAAAAGAAGATTCCAATTCAGACGCGCGATACCAACCGAAAGAATATGTAAAACTCAAACATCCGGATTGGAGTAAAAACGCCACCATCTATGAAGTCAATGTGAGACAGTTTACTCCTGAAGGAACCTTTAAAGCTTTTGAAGCTCATTTGCCCAGAATAAAAAAAATGGGCATCGATATCATTTGGCTAATGCCTATCAATCCGATTGGTGTTGAAAAAAGAAAAGGAACATTGGGCAGCGAATATTCCGTTAAAGATTATTATGGCATCAATCCTGAATTTGGCACTAAAGATGATTTCAAACATTTGGTAGCTAAAATTCACAGTATGGGCATGCATGTCATAGTAGATTGGGTTGCCAATCACTCATCATGGGACAATCAATTAGCTAAAGACCATCCGGATTGGTATACCAAAACCGAAGAAGGTCATTTTCAGCCAACGCCTTGGTATGATTGGGATGATGTAATCGACTTTGATTATGACCAGCCCGGTATCCGCAAATACATGACTGAAGCGCTGGTGTATTGGGTTAAAGATTTCGACATCGATGGGTATCGTTGTGATACAGCCGGATTTATTCCTACTGATTTTTGGGACAATGTACGTGCCGAATTAGATGCTGTAAAACCGGTCTTTATGTTGGCAGAATGGGAATCACGCGACTTACACGAAAAAGCCTTTGACATGACATATTCATGGACGCTATTTGATAAAATGACGGCGGTTACCCGAGATAAAAAAAGCATCAGCGGTTTAGTGGAATACATGGCTCACGATGTAAGTACTTTTCCGCGCAATGGCTACCGAATGACCTTTACGGATAATCACGATATAAATTCCTGGAACGGCAATCAATATGCCAATTTCGGGGACGGACTGGAAGCTTCTATGGTTTTGTGCAGCATGGTTAACGGAATGCCTTTGGTTTACGGTGGCCAGGAAGCAGGATTAAATCATTCTTTGAAATTTTTTGATAAAGATGTAATCGAATGGAAAGAAACTCCTTTTGTTTCGATCTACACTACCTATTTGATTTAAAACATAAAAACAACGCTTTATGGAACGGTAATGAAGGTGGTGTAATGGTTCGCGTTTATAATGATAAAATGGATCAAGTGATTTCGTTTTCTCGAACCAAAAATAACGACAAAATCATTGCTGTCATCAACTACAGTGATAAACCTGCGACAGTAAAGCTAAACTCAAAACACCAAAAAGGCACCTATCAAGAGCTTTTTACCAAAGAAGCAATTACGCTTAAAGGTGATGATGTTTTTGAACTAAAGCCTTGGCAATACATGGTTTTGGTAAAATAAAAAAAGTCCCGATGAAACGGGACTTTTTTTATATGTTGCTGTTAGTTTTATTTCATTAAAAAATTCAAACCAACATTGAAACTCGAACGCGAATTTGTAACAGCGGAATAATCATTATTCTTGAATATATCATTGAAACCGCCTTGTCCGTCAAATTCAAAAAAGATTTTCAATTTATTGGAAACCGGAATTTTTACTCCAACACCAACCGCTAAACCAAAATCATTGGTATTAAAATCATCGGTGATATCATACCCAAAACGTGTATCTTCAGCATTCAGAAGGAATCCGAAATAAGGTCCGAAATTTAAGTACCAGTTTCTTTTATTTCCAAAATGCCAGTTAGCCATAATAGGAATCGTTAGGTAATTCAGATTAATATTAGTACGATACAAATTTCCGTTAGGACCATTAATCAAATCATTATCCCAGCCTTTTTGATCGTAAATCAATTTTCCTTTAATACTCCAAGCATTTGAAAAATAATAATCAATAGACCCCCCGAAATTATACCCGCTGCCGGTATCCGAATTAGATTGGTCATCCGAAACCGATGAACTGTTGTACCCAAGGTTTAACCCAAATTCAACATCTCCTTTTTTTTGCGCAGAAACGGTGGTTAATCCTAACACCGCAATGACTGTCAATACGATTTTTTTCATGATATTTAATTTTTGTACTATCAAAAGTACTCATTTAGAAAGAAAACAAACCACTCTTTAGATTTCTTTTACACCTTCTATAAAATAATCAATTTCTTCTTTGGTATTATAATGAGAAAACGAAATACGCAAACTCGGTTTTTTCAAGGCCTCTTCCGACAGCATTTCGGCCAACACATGAGAAGGCTTTACACTTCCGCTTTGACAAGCGCTTCCTCTTGAAACGGCTATCCCTTTCATATCCAAATTGAACAAAATCATAGAAGTCTTTTCGGGAGAAAAAGGCAACAATACGTTTAAAATATTGTAAAAAGTTGAAGTACCATTGACCTCAATTTCAGGAAAAGTCTGCTGTAGTTTTTGCCAACAATAGGTTTTCAGCTCCGTTATATAACGACGTTCTTCTTCTAGATTTTCTACAGCCAATTCCAAAGCTTTGGCCATTCCGGCAATTTGATGCACAGGCTCAGTTCCGGCGCGCCAACCTTTTTCCTGTTCCCCTCCAAACAGCAGGGGTTGCAGCACTAAATTTTTACGAACGAAGGCAAAACCTATTCCTTTTGGCCCGTGGAATTTATGGGCACTGGCTACCAAAAAATCAATGGGCAATTGTTGTAAATCTAATTCTGTTTTTCCAACCGACTGAACGGTGTCACAATGAAACAAAGCCTTATATTGGTGGCATACCGCTCCGATTTTAGCAATATCACTGATATCGCCTGTTTCATTATTAACATGCATCAACGACACTATGGTTTTAGTCTCTTCGGTAAGCAAATCTTCCAACTGTTTATAGTCTAAAATGCCTTCTTCGGATACATTAATATAATCAAGCTGAACACCAAATTCCGCTTGTAAGGCTTGTGTGGTATACAATGTGGCATGATGCTCTACTTTGGACGTAATGATTCTTTTTACACCAAAATCTTTTACAGCACTTCTTAAAATCCAATTCGTAGCTTCGGTGGCGCTTGAAGTAAAAATGATTTCCTGAGCATTGCAATGCAAGTATTTGGCAATCGTTTTACGAGAGGTTTCCATCACGGCTTTGGCACTTCGACCTATACTGTGTGTAGAGGATGGATTGCCATAATCTGACTGCATCACTTTTACCATTTCGTCAATGACTTTTTGGCGAATAGGCGTTGTTGCCGCATTATCGAGATAAACTTTTTTCATGATGCAAATATAAAAAGGACTGTTCCTAATAAAATGATAAAAGATAAATTTAATAGTATAAAAAACTTATTTTTGCTAAAAATTTACAGTCCGAATGAAACGAATTCTAAGCATACTCACACTCCTTTTTATTATCAATGCATGCGACGATGGAGATTTGACCATTGATACTATCGACTTTTCCGAAGTAACGGCCAAAAAATGTGATCTTAAGGATATTATCTATAAAGTAAAAGATTCCGAAATGCTGATTCTTGCCATCCCGGCCACCACATTTCCTAACGATCAAACACCAGATGGCACCCCTATTACACTACCGATAAACACTACCAATCAGGTGATTTACCGACAATACAGCAGCACTGTGAGTAGTGATAACATTTGCCCAACGGTTCCTTCCGCCAATCCGTCTTTAACAGAAGAATGGAAAGCCACCGCCGGAACGATTCAAATTACATCAACCGCTATATATGCCCCGACCACTTCTAACGGTACAAAAATTACAAACTACAATCATTATATCGTTTTTAAAAATGTTACGTTCCAAACACCAAACGGCACACAAGTGTATGAGAATTATGTTTTTGGAAACTATACTACAACCGCTACAGCTCTAGCCTTTGGATTTGATACTGAAGTACAAAAAAGCACTTGTGACAATCGAATTTTTAACTTTAACGGAAGTGAAGCTTTGATTTTGGATGTGGCTAATTATGCAACCCTTTTTGAAAATGCGGTAACCACTACACCCAGAACGGCCGTAATCGATTCAACCAACAAATTGACTTACCAGTTATATTCTAATACGGTAAATGATACTTACTTCTGTACTACACCAACTACGCCGGTACTTTCTCAGGAGTGGAAAGCGGATAACAGTGTAACTGATGTAAGCGGTATAATAGAAGTAACTACAACAACTTTATGGACTGATTTTCAACATACTATTCGTTTTAAAAAGGTAACTTTTAAAAGAGGAAACAGTACTTTTTATCTGGGCGATGATGTCTTGTATGGAAGTTTTATAACCACTCCATAATTAAAATAAACCACCATGCCCACCGATTGTATTTCGTATCAAAACTCAGGTTATTTCACTAAACTAATCGTTGATTATTTAGCGGAAAAAGCCGAATTAAAAAAGTTTTACAACCGTTTCCCGCATCTTGAAAATTTTAAAGAGCAGCTCAACGAAAAAGCCTTGAATTTCTCCCAAGAGCACAGAACTGTTTTAGTTACTGAACTGGAAAAGCAATATCAAAATTTTGAGCTTTCGGCTGCTACAAAAAACAACATTACACTACTTTCCGATTCAAAAACATATACGGTAACAACAGGACATCAGTTGAATTTATTTACCGGACCGCTTTATTTTTTATATAAAATTGTTACCACCATCAACTTGTGTGAAGAGTTGAAAAAAGCTTATCCTGAGCATCATTTTGTGCCGGTATATTGGATGGCTACTGAAGACCATGATTTTGAAGAGATTAATTATTTCAATTTCAAAAAAGTAAAAATCAAATGGGACAAAGCCTCTTCCGGTCCTGTGGGAAGGCTTTCTACAACCGGTTTAGCCGATGTTTTTGAAGTATTCGCCAAAGAGTTGGGCGTAGGAACCAATGCAGATTCCTTAAAAAACTTATTTGAAAAGGCTTATCTGAAACATGATACTTTAGCCGAAGCAACGCGCTATTTAGCCAACGAATTATTCGGTAAAAAAGGATTGGTGATTCTTGATGGCGATGCTGTTTCGCTCAAGCAATTATTCATTCCGTATGTAAAGAATGAGTTGCTTCACCAAACTTCCTTTTCAAAAGTTTCCGAAACCAATGCTCTGCTGGAAAAAGAATACGACATTCAGGTAAACCCAAGAGAAATCAATCTTTTTTATATTGAAGACAAGATGCGGGAACGCATTCTTTTTGAAAATAATCAGTACAAAGTAAATAATACGACACTGACTTTTTCGGAAACGGAAATCTTGGCTTTATTGGATAAAAACCCTGAAAAATTCAGTCCGAATGTTATCCTGAGACCTTTGTACCAAGAAGTTATTTTGCCGAATCTTTGTTATATTGGTGGAGGAGGAGAATTGGCTTATTGGTTTCAATTAAAATCCAATTTCGAAGCTAACAACATTACTTTTCCATTGCTTTTACTACGAAATTCCGTTTTGCTTGCTACGCAAAAACAAGTTGCAAAGGCTGACAAACTGGAGCTTTCCTGGCAAGATTTGTTTACCAATCAGCAAGAATTGTTTACTACAAAAACAAACGAGTTTTCAAAATTCACCATTGATTTTACCGAACAAAAAGAGTTTCTCAAACAACAATTTGATAAAATGAATGCCATCGCTTTGCAAACCGACAAATCTTTTATAGGTGCAGTCAAAGCACAAGAAACCAAACAAACTAAAGGTTTAGACCATTTAGAAAAAAGATTGCTCAAAGCGGAAAAAAGAGTTCACACCGAAAAACTGGAGCGTATAATTAATCTTCAGAATGAATTATTTCCCAATCAGGGATTGCAGGAACGCAAAGCCAATTTTGCTGAGTTTTATCTTGACGTGAATGGTAAACTACTTGATAAACTGTTTGAAGAATTAAATCCTTTGAAAGCAAATTTCACCATAATTAGTTTGTGATTTGACTTGGAAATAGTTAAAAAAGGTCTATTTTTGCACCCAATTATAAAAAAAATAAACAAACAAAATGGCAACAAATAGAACATTTACCATGATTAAACCGGATGGTGTTGAAAATGGACACATTGGTGGAATCTTAAACATGATTACTGAAGGCGGATTCAGAATTGTATCAATGAAATTAACACAATTAACTGTAGCTGATGCACAAAAATTCTATGCAGTTCACTCAGCTCGACCTTTCTTTGGTGAGTTAGTTGAATTCATGACACGCGGACCGATTGTGGCGGCTATTTTAGAAAAAGATAATGCTGTAGAAGATTTCAGAACTTTGATTGGTGCTACTAACCCTGCTGAAGCTGCTGAAGGAACTATCCGTAAAAAGTATGCTACTTCTATCGGAGAAAATGCTGTACATGGTTCAGATTCTGATGAGAATGCTGCTATCGAAAGTGCTTTCCACTTTGCCGGAAGAGAGCAATTTTAATAAGCTGCAGAGGATAAAGAAACCTTTAACCGTTATAAAAACCCAATTCATCTAAATTAAAGATGAATTGGGTTTTTTTTATGATTTACATTGTATATATTTTTTTACATTTACTTCCCTTACATTTTTAAATTAAAATTGTTATGCCTGAAATCGATACTTATCTTAACAAGACCTACAAAATGGGCCTTTTTTTTGAGTTGTCAGCCGATTTATTTATCATAGCCGGATTTGATGGTTATTTTAAAAAGGTGAACCCTGCGGTTTGTAAAGTATTAGAGTATTCCGAAGCCGAGCTCCTTGCCCACCCCATCACTACTTTTATTCATGAGGATGACTTGGCTATTACCATTAAAAATAGAGAAAACATCAAAATGGGTAAACCGTTATTGCATTTTGAAAACCGTTATGTCACGAAAAGCGGTGAAACTGTTTGGTTGTCATGGACCTCAATGCCATTAGTCGGTAGTGATTTGGTTTATGCCATTGCTAAAAATATCACCCATATCAAAAAGCAAGAAGAAGAACGCAATCTATTGTTGACTAATCTCAAAAAAATTAACCGAGACCTCAAGAAATTAAACTACACTGCCTCGCACGATATGCGTTCTCCGGTTAATAATTTACTCTCTATTTTCAGCCTGCTGGATGTTTCCACAATAAAAGATAAAGAAACACTTGAATTTATTGAAATACTCAAGACTTCTACCGAAGGATTAAAACAAACCTTAAATAATTATGTAGACAACATTCATCATAACGAAAATCAAAGCATAGCACTAGAAAATATATCGTTTGAAAAATCATTAAAAAAAGTACAACAATCTATAAAATCATTGGTAAAAGACTCTAAGACTACCTTTACGATTGATTTTTCATTAGCCAAAAAAGTAACATTCAACAAAACCTATCTGGAAAGTATCTTCCTCAACCTGATTACCAATGCCATCAAATACGGTAATCCCGATAAATCTCCTAACATTACTATTACTACTCAAAAAATAGAAGGCTACATTCAACTTATTTTTACGGATAACGGACAGGGCTTTGATATCAAAAAAGTAAAAGATAAAATTTTCGGGCTTAATCAAAAATTTCACAACAATGCCGACAGTAAGGGTATCGGACTCTACTTGGTTTACAACCACATTACCGATTTAGGCGGTACTATTGAAGTGAAAAGTGAAATCGATAAAGGCACGACTTTTACGCTATTGTTCAGAGATTAAAAAGGCCTGTTTTAGGAATTCTTATCTTGAGAAATTTATTTTTTGTAACAATTTTTGTTAGAATTATACTAAGAAACAATATTATTCGTTATAGTTTCATTACAAACCAAAATTTAAATTTTATGAAAAAACAACTGTTCTCCGTTTTAGTTATTTTAATCTCCTACTGCACTTTAGCGCAAACCACTCCAGAAAAAAAGAAAGCAAATTTGAATTTACAGTGAACACCAAACTGGGATTTGCCAAATTGAAACAAACCGGCAATGTACCATTGAACGGAAATGTAAATGGTGCTGATGTATTATTCACATTACCTTTAGGAAGCAAATGGAATTTGGCTTCGGGAATTGGTTATTTAGAATATGATGCTAACCCCAGTATTGCAGGGAACACAGCGAGTATAAAAAATTCTTACCTGCACATCCCGGTACAATTCAGCAGTGACTTTGCCATATTTAACAACGAAAAACCCGAAAATCAAAAAATATTTTTTACCGTCGGACTAGGGGTTTATGCCAATTCCCTACTTAAACAAGAATTAGAAACCGTAACCGGAAACAGCAGCGTTAAAAATCAAGGCTGGAATTTTGGCTTCTCAAGTCAAATTGGTGCCAAATTCATCCTTACTGATGCTCTCAATATAGGAATAGGTTTTGAAGGACAAAGTGATTTTACTAAAATGAAAAAAGACGGAAACGAGCAAAAACTAGAAAACTTAAATGCAGTTTATTTTAAAATGGGATTTAAGTTTTAAAATCATTTCAAACTAATATGAAAGCCCTAATTCGTTAGGGCTTTTTTATTTAACTGCTACCGTTCAACTCTCGGTTTTACTTCGGTAACAATTCACTTTATGTGGTTTTACCAACATTTTTGACTCTTTCCGCCAACTTCTTAGTCTCTTCCGTGTCCTCTTTGAACCCTTCCGCCGACGGAACGCACCTTAGGGAAAGCGGAAAAGGTCTTAGGGAGGGCGGAAAGCAATACAGAAATAGCGGAAAGCATCATAGGGTATGCGGAAAGCATTATAGGAACAACGGAAAGCACCTTAGAGAATGTAGAACCATCTGTTACTAAAAAAGCCCCGATTTCTCGAGGCTTTTTATATTATTGTAAACTGGCTAAACTCTGCTCAATGGTGGCAATTTTTGCCAGCGCATCAGCTTCTTTTTTACGTTCGTTAGCTATGACTTGCTCAGGAGCTCCGGCTACGAATTTCTCGTTGGCCAGTTTGCTTTGTACACTGCGCAAGAAACCTTGATTGTATTTCAATTCTTCGGTTAGTTTTATAATTTCGGCAGCAACGTCAATAGTACCTGAAACCGGAATAAAGTATTCATTCGATTTTACACGGTAAGTTAAGGCGCCGTCAATTTTATCATTGATGTATTCTAAAGTAGTGATGTTTCCTAATTTGGTAATTACACTGTCAAAATAAGTTGATGCTTTTTCGTTGTTAACCACTTTCAAATCTACTGCATCTTTCATAGCAATATTTTTGTCTTTACGAATGGTTCTCACGCCGGCAATTACTTCCATGGCAAAATCAAAGTCGGCAATCAACTCTTGGTTAAACGCAGTCATGGTTGGATAAACCGAAATGATTAACGCTTGTTCCGGAGTTCTTTCTGTAATGTGTTGCCAAATTTCCTCAGTTAAGAAAGGCATAAAAGGATGCAATAGTTTTAAATTGGCCTCTAACATTTCAATCGCTTTGTTGAAAGTAGCTCGGTCAATAGGTTGTTGGTACCCCGGTTTTATCATTTCCAGGAACCACGAACAGAAATCATCCCAAACCAATTTATAGATTGCCATCAAGGCATCAGACAGGCGGTATTTTTCAAAGTGATCTTCAATTTCAACTAAAGTTTGTTTCAACTTGGCTTCATACCATTCGATGGCAACTTTAGAGCTTTCGGGTTGGGTAATATCAGCTACTTCCCAGCCTTTTATTAAACGGAAAGCATTCCAAATTTTATTAGCAAAAGCTTTTCCGTTGTTGCATAACTCTTCGTCAAACATAATGTCGTTTCCGGCAGAAGCACTTAACAACAGCCCTACTCTCACTCCATCGGCACCAAATTTTTCAATCAGTTCCAAAGGTTCAGGCGAGTTTCCTAAAGATTTTGACATTTTACGACGTTGTTTGTCGCGTACCAAACCGGTTAGGTAAACATTAGTAAACGGTTTTTTGCCAGTATACTCATAACCTGCAATAATCATACGGGCAACCCAGAAGAACAAAATATCCGGTCCGGTTACTAAATCATTGGTTGGATAATAGTAGTTGAAATCTTCATTTTCAGGATCCATAATTCCGCCAAAAACGGCTATTGGCCATAACCATGACGAGAACCAAGTATCTAAAGCATCGGCATCCTGAATCAAATCAGAGGCGGTTAATTGGTCATTCTTGCTGGCGGCTTTGGCTAAAACTAAGGCTTCTTCTTTGGTTTCGGCTACTACAAAATCTTCCTTGCCATCACCATAGTAATAAGCCGGAATTTGTTGTCCCCACCACAATTGACGGGAGATATTCCAGTCGCGTATGTTTTCTAACCAGTGACGGTAGGTATTATTAAAACGTGATGGATATAATTTGATTTCTTCGGTTTCTAAAACTGCTTTGATGGCGGGTTTTACCAAATCTTCCATGCGGAGGAACCATTGGTCAGACAAACGCGGTTCGATAACCGCTTTGGTTCTTTCTGACGTCCCTACTTTGTTGATGTGATTTTCAACTTTTTCTAAAGCGTTGATATCCTCTAATTCTTTTGCAATTTCTTCACGAACTACGAAACGGTCTTTGCCTTGATAATGCAAACCAAAACTGTTCAACGTAGCGTCATCATTAAAGATGTCAATGATTTCTAAATTGTGTTTTTCACCTAGCGCTTTATCGTTAACATCGTGAGCCGGAGTTACTTTTAAACACCCGGTACCGAATTCCATATCAACATATTCATCAAAAATAATAGGAATGAAACGGTTGCAGATAGGCACTATAGCTTGTTTGCCTTTCAAATGGGTATAGCGTTCATCATCCGGATGAATACAAATGGCAGTATCGCCCAAAATAGTTTCGGGTCGTGTAGTAGCAATGGTTACAAACTCATTAGTACCTACAATTTGGTATTTCAGATGGTATAATTTCCCTTGACGTTCTTCATAAATTACTTCTTCATCAGACAAGGTAGTCTTGGCTTCCGGATCCCAATTGACCATGCGGTAACCGCGATAAATTTGGCCTTTATTGTATAAATCAACAAACGAACGAATTACAGAAGCCGACATATCGGGATCCATGGTGAATTTGGTTCGATCCCAGTCGCAAGAACACCCTAATTGTTTTAACTGCTCAAGGATGGTTCCGCCGTATTTAGTGGTCCAATCCCAAGCGTGTTTAAGGAATTCTTCACGAGTCAAATCATTCTTGTTGATGCCTTCTTGTTTCAACTTGGCCACTACTTTGGCTTCTGTAGCAATAGAAGCGTGATCGGTTCCTGGAACCCAGCAGGCATTGAATCCTTTTAATCGGGCACGACGGATTAACACATCCTGAATGGTGTTGTTCAGCATGTGTCCCATGTGCAATACTCCGGTCACATTGGGTGGCGGAATGGTGATGGTATACGGAGTTCTATGGTCGGGTTTAGAATGAAAATAGTTGTTTTTCATCCAGTAGTCGTACCACTTTTTTTCTACTTCTTTGGCATTGAATTGAGCTGGAATCATATATAGATTGTTATACTTCTTAGATTGTTAGACTGCATAGATTACAAAAGTGCAATGCCTCTCTCTTTTAGCCCCGATTGCAGAGGCTACCGCGTAGCCCGGAAAGCGGGAAAATGGACCACTGATAAAGCCCTAACCATTCGCTCCTACTATTGTGGCATACATTTTGTAAACTGAACTGCAAAAGTAATTAATAAAGACTTTAGAAAAAATTAAGAATTAAATTTTTGTGTATTAATTTAAACAAAGTAAATTTACGAACCAAAGATAAAAATTTGACCTATGAAAAGACAGCTACTTATTGCGGTACTCCTTATAAATGCTGCAGTTTTTGCCCAAAGTGGTGCCAAAATTGAGTTTAAGGACAAAGACAACACCATTGATTACGGAACGGTAAATAAAGAGGATGACAGTGGTTTGCGTATTTTTGAATTCACCAATACCGGTGATGCCCCACTGATTATTACTAATGTGCAATCGACTTGCGGTTGTACTGTTCCCTCAAAACCAACAGAACCAATATTACCGGGAAAAACCGGAAAAATTGAAGTGAAATACAACATGCACACCGGCCCAATTAGAAAAACGATTACGGTTGAAAGCAACGCCGTGAATGTAGAAGAAGGCCGAGTAGCCATAAAAATAAAAGGCGAGGTCGTTGAAAAACCGGTAGAAAATCTACTGGAGAAAAAGACCAAAAGCCCTATGATGCAATAACAGAAACGTCCCGAATATCGGGACGTTTTTTTATAGAATACTTTTGAGTTGGAATTGATAAGTCAACGTTATATTGTTCCGTTCGATTTCTATCTTTATCGTTTTTCCTTCTTCGGATTTTAGCAGCTCGTTTATCTTTTCGATGGTTAAGTCTTGGGAGTTTCGACCGTTAATTTTCATAATCCTATCTCCTTTTTTCAATCCTGATTTTTCAGCATTCGAATTAACTCTCACACTGGCAATTTTAAAAACCGGTTTTAGTTCAAAACGAATCTGTAGTTTGTCTTGTACCCTCTCGTCGCTGGCACTGGTATACACTTTGATTCCGTCAGTACTTCCAAAAGTTTGTTTGGTCCATTCTAATCCGGCATGCTCTACTTCTATCCCACTCATATTGAAATTAAACGGGTCGTTAATTTTACCATTAGGACTAGAATAAACAGCATTGTTTTTATAATCAAAAACGATGGTAAATCGAGACAGGACTTCTCCGCCAATAGAACCAATACGGTTAGGCACAAAGTTCACACTTTTGATTGAAGTGGAATCGGGGAAAGTTACAATCGGATTCTTAAATTGTTTAGTGCCAAAATCAAAACCACTGATTCGGCCGCGAAGACCAAATATATCACCACTAAACCCTCGTCCTAAAAAATCATGTATGGTCTTTTCGGGCTTGGTAAAGTTTTGTGCTTTATTCAAAAAAATCCAAAGAGCATCACTGTTGCCGGTATCTAACAACAGTTTTGAAGGAATAGTTTTGTCGTCCTGCTGAATGTTAGAGATGAAATAGGGTTTGCTTTCTTCTACAGCGATAGAGGCTTTTTTATAGCTGCGTTTTAATTGTTTAGCAATTTTTTGATTTTCATCGGCGTAAACAATCACTTTTTTGGTTTCATAATTGATTTCAACTTTATGATTTTTGAAAAAATGATAACCAATAATCCCGTTGACCGGAATACCTACTTGAGAGGAAAAATTAAATTCCTGATCCAATACAATATAAATCTCATGCTCCAAATCAACAAAGCCATTGGCATCCAATTTATTTTTGGAAGATTTGTAGGCGTCCACCGCATCATTGCTTCCTAAGCCTTTCAGTTTTAACTGTTCAATATGAAAAAACTGAATTTGTTCTTTGTCATCTAAACTGAAAAGAATGGTTTCTTCAACTCCGGTATCCAATAAAAAAGTGAGTTCTTCTCCATTGACTTTGATGGGAATAAAAATCAGATTATTGATGAGTTTAAAAGGAATAACAACTTTCTTCTTAGGGCTATTTATTTTAAATTCCGATTGACAATATACAGAGGTAATTGAAAACAGAAAAAAATATAAAACAAAGGATAGCCGCATTGAATCTGATTTTGGATAAATTTAATAAAATAAATCTACTCCAAATAATTTTTATGTTTTATTAAAGTATTGGTTTGAATTGTTTTCAAGCTAAAAATGTCGCAAATTTGCAACTCAAAATTATAAATCATGCCAAAAATATCATCAAAAGGCCAACACATGCCTGAATCGCCAATCCGAAAATTGGTTCCTTATGCAGAAATTGCCAAAAAGAAAGGAAATATAGTATACCACTTAAACATTGGGCAACCGGATATTAAAACGCCCGATGTAGCATTGAATGCGGTAAAAAATGCCGATATCACGGTATTAGAGTATAGCCACTCTGCCGGTTTTGAAAGTTACCGAACCAAATTGTCCGCATATTACAAATCACATGGTTTACCCATTGATGTGGCCGATATCATTATCACAACGGGTGGCTCTGAAGCCTTGCTTTTTGCTATGGGAAGTACAATGGATGTTGATGATGAAATCATTATTCCTGAACCGTTTTATGCCAATTACAATGGTTTTTCAACCGCTTCCGGTGTTAAAGTAGTGCCTGTAATTTCAACCATTGAGGAAGGTTTTGCTTTGCCTCCGATTGCTGCTTTTGAAAAATTGATTACACCTAAAACCAAAGCTATCCTAATATGTAATCCGGGAAACCCAACCGGTTATTTATATTCTAAGGAAGAAATTATGCAGTTGGCCGAAATCGTAAAAAAACACGATTTATTTTTGATTGCCGATGAAGTATACCGCGAGTTTATTTATGATGAAAACGACAAGCATTTTTCGGTAATGAACGTTCCCGGACTGGAAGAAAATGCTATTATGATTGATTCCGTTTCCAAAAGATACAGCATGTGTGGTGCCCGAATTGGTTGCATCGTATCCAAAAACAAAGAAGTAATGGCAACGGCTATGAAATTTGCACAAGCCCGATTGAGCCCGCCAACTTATGCTCAAATCGCCAGCGAAGCCGCCTTAGAAACTCCTCAAAGTTATTTTGACGATGTGATTTCAGAATACAAAGACCGAAGAGATACTTTGATTGCTGAGTTACAAAAAATTGAAGGCGTAAAAGTGGCCACCCCAAAAGGAGCCTTTTATTGTATTGCCAAATTACCGGTTAAGAATGCTGATGATTTCGCTCAATGGCTTTTAGAATCTTATGACAATAATAGAGAAACCGTTATGGTGGCTCCGGCAGCAGGTTTCTATTCTACTCCAAAGGTTGGCTTAGATGAAGTGCGTATTGCCTATGTGTTGAAAAAAGACGATTTGATTCGCTCCGTAGCTATTTTAAAAGACGCTTTACAAGTCTATAATCAAAAATAATTATCCTATTTAATTAAATAAAAAACTCTTCAATCTCTTGAGGAGTTTTTCTTTTTTTAAGCAGCGGCACTCCCTGCATCGGTACAACTCTCCTCCCGCCATCCGCGCTACACGGTAGCCAGCTCCTGTCGGGGCTATATGGACGCACGGAGATTTCATCTTAAGTTGTGGCAATTTTTTTTTTAAAAAAATTTTGCCACAAAATATGTGGCAAAATTTTTAATTCTATTTTTTTGCCACAACTTTTGATTGATTTCTTTTTCATCTTGCCATAAAAAAACTCCTCAAGAAATTGAGGAGTTTTTTTTATCTATTATTTTCTGTTTGTCTTATCGTTTAAGCGAGAAGTGAGCTTTGAACTGACGCATGTTACTGCCCTCAGCAAAGTCTACCGTAAACCAGTAGTCATCCGAAGGTAACAAGTGACCATTGTAAGTCCCGTCCCAACCCGGACTCAACGGACTAAGTTGTTTGAGCAGTTTACCATAACGGTCAAAGATGTAAATCTTAGCTCCCGGTTGATCATGCAACCCACTGATATTCCAAGTATCATGATACCCATCGCCATTCGGAGTAAAATAATGAGGGTAATCTATCGTTTGTACGTCTTTGATAAACTCTACTCCACAAGAATAGCCATTCGGGTCTCTTACATCCCAAACATATACTGTATGGTTTCCTAAGGAAACATTCTCAAAGATAGGACTCGTTTGTCTCGGACCGTCATCCAAACTGTATTCATACACTCCATAACCGTCATTGGTAATGGTAATAATCTGATTCTCCGCAAAGGCATTGGTTACCGTAGCGGTGATATTATCCGCAGGGCCCGACTTAATAACATCAAAGGTAGAAAGCGCCGTAATGTCCGAAGTACAACCCAACATCGGAGATAAACTAACGGCCTGTACCGTATACACTACATGAGTATCGGCAAGAGCTATATTATTTACGCTAAGGGTACTGGTAGTCTCCGGTTGCACCACATTATTGGCCGTCCAGATAAAAGTATAGCCCGGTGCCGTGATGCCGCTGTTCAAGATTAAATTGTTGTTCACTGTCGTTTGGTTCCATCGCACACAAGCAATATTGCTACCCGTGTTGCTGGTAATTACCGGCTCGGCCAGTTTTTCTATAACCACATCAAATGAATCCAGCTCATAACAACCCGTTAGGGTATTCTCAACACGCACCCAATACGTACCTGTTTGTACTTCATATGTGTCTAAATTAGTCAAGGCACTACCCGAGTTCCCTGCCTCAGCATCTGCCTGACTGTTGTAATAGAACTCTACGATATACGTCGGTGCTGTTTGCGTTGCCCCTAAGATGTCGGCCTCATAACCCGCCAAACTAGCTAGTGGACTTGTTGGGTTCTGTGTATACAGCATCGTGCCGTTGTTATTCCCGTCATAATCACACTCTTTCATATCGGCCATGGTATAGTTAATCGTTGGTTTTGGATTAACCAAAATATTGAAACTGCCCATACCGCTCTTACAACCTGTGGTGGTATTGGTAATCTCCACATAAATCGTCTGAGGGTTAGTCAGGTTAGTATACGCATTTGGCGTTGTTATCGGTATTGTTAAGGCGGCATCTTCATAAAACGCAACACTGTAAGCGGATACCGGTGTGGTTTGATTCCCTTGCAGTAAAGCAGCACTTTGAGTCGTTAAATCAAAAACCTCTATACCGTCATTCACTCCCGATGGGTCGGCCTCACAGATTTGATAATCCGCTATGGCACTGATACTCGGTAATGGATTAACTATAAAGCCTTGTTGTACTTCTTTGTAACATTTTCTACCGGTGTAATCCGTAGAGACATCACTGGTCACTGCTACATAGACATACTGCACCTGATTGATGGTCGTTCCGGCTATACTTGGGTCGCCCACTATGGCCGTAGTCGGATTTAAAATCTCACTAGTATTGGCTTCCAAATCAGCATGACTTGGGAAGTAATGGAAATCAACATGGGTATCGCCATTGGCTATATAAGCCTCATTCAGGGTTAAATCAAACTGAGCCACACCACTACCCGGAGCATCCTCACACTGCGCGGCCAATACCGGAATATTGTTGCTCTGTGGCGTAGGTACCGGAAGTACTCTGATGTCTAAGGTGGTGATGCTTTTACATCCTGCTGTGGTGGTGACCAAAACGCCAAGGGTTTGTACTGCCGCAGAGGTATTGGTATACGCACTCGGGGTAGTAATCACATTGGTATTGTTCTGAGCATCCACAAGGCTTGGGTAATACGTAACCGTATAGCCTGTATTTTGATTAATCTCGGTGTTTTTTACCGTTAAATCAAAAGTGTAATACAAATTGTTCGATGCCGTATCATTATCACATTTGCTCAGTGGTTGCGGTGTGATTAACAATAATGGTTTGTTGATAACCAATTGGAAGGAACCTAAAGCGTAACAACCCGTTGCATTATCCTCTATTCTAACCCAAATAACTTGGGTGTCACTACCAAAATACGTAGCGGCATTAATAATCGGGGAAGTGCCGGCATCGGCCAAGCCTTGGCTGAGATAATACGTAACGGTGTAATTGCTTGCCGGGTTTGGTGCCTGAAGCAGCAGGATAGCGGCCGTTTTGCTGGTTAAATCAACAATAGTACTGCCGCTCTGTGGGTTGTTGTCTTGGTCGCAAGTCACCAAATCCGGGATAGTAACCGGTTTAACAGGGCTTGGATTTACGTTAAGCTCTATTGGAATAACACTGTAACAGCCTGTGATTGGGTCTTCTGCACGCACATAAATAATCTGCACAAAGTTAGTGATGTTGCAGTAACTTGACGGATTAGGAATGGTAGTACCTCCAATCTCGGCATCAGTCTGGGTCTCATGGTAGGTTATATCATAATCCGCTCCTTGTAAGATATCCGGAGTTAGGCTTGTTAAATCGATATCACAGGTTATACCATTTTGGTTATCGTCACAAACCGTTAGCGGTGCTGTCGGCGGAACCGGTGTCGGTAGTGGGTTCACGCGGATATCCATCGTGGAGATAACATAACAAGTGGTGGCTTGGTTGGTAATGCGAATACCTAAGGTCTGAACACAAGGCAATACATTCTCATACAACAAAGTGCTGATGGCATTGGTATTGTTCTGAGCATCGGTCAAACTCGGGTAGAACGTAACGCTCATTCCCGTTTGTCCGTTCAAGATATCGGCTACTTTAGAACCTAAATCAAACACCTCTTTACAATCTCCCGGATTGTTGTCATCACAAAGCGAATACTGAGGATAACTAATCGGAGGAACTATCGGTAGCGGATCAACCACTAAAGTTAAGGTCACAATATCAAAACAACCCGAAGCGATTGTCTCTACTCGAACATACAAGGTTTGGGTATCGATCGTACCATTGATGTAATTGATCACATTCGAGATAGCACCCGTAGCGGTTTCAGCCGCTGTTTGTGAGGTATAAAAAGTTACCGAAGTCAAAGCAGGGTTAATACTGCCTAAAATCTCAGGAACTTTGGTCGTTAAATCAAAGGCCTCATACCCTACGGCTCCTGTGTAATCACACAAATGATAATCCGTTGGGCTTACCGCCTCAGGGGTTGGGTTGACAATTAGTTGGAGTTGAACTACACCAAAACAATCCGTAGTAAGTGATTCAACTCTAACATAAATGGTTTGCGCCCAGTTGAAAATATTAGAATAATTGGCCGGATTTGGAATTGCAGTACCGTCAACATTGGCATCGGTAATTGTTTCATGAAAACTAACGGTATATGGATTTCCGCCGGTAATAGAATTTATAGTTTGTGTCAGATCAAAAACAGCCACTCCGTCATTGTTTGGGTCACATAATTGAAACGGAGCCGGAGTTGAAATTACAACATCATTGATTACAGCATTTACAGTAAAATTCAACGGATTAGAAGTACAATTGGCTATAACTTGTTTAGCAATCAAAACATGATTTCCCGAGGTAACATTAAAATAAAAAGGGCTCGATTGAAACACCCCTCCATCCAAAGAATATTGATAATCAGAACCTAACGGATTTGTAACCGTAATAGTATTGGCATTACAAGACTCAACAACTGAAATCGTTGGAACAATTTGAGGAACAACTTCAATCTGTAATGAAGTAGTGTTAGCACATTCGCCTGAATTTGGCAAAAACGTATAAGTAGTGGTAGTCGTATTATCCAATGCAGGTGACCAAGTTCCGGTAATACCATTGTTAGATGTAGTTGGCAATGGTGTAATTGCACCTCCAAAACATACTGGGGTTACTGCATTAAACGTTGGAGTAACTTTTTGTAAAATGGTGATTGTTATGGTTTGATTTGTGGCACATTGACCTCCGTTTGGTGTGAAAGTATAAGTTGTTGTAGTTGTATTGTTCAAAGCCGGAGACCATATACCGATTATCCCATTATTAGAAGTGGTTGGTAAAGGAGCTAATGCTGTTCCTGAACATACCGGATTTATTGGGGTAAAAGTCGGAGTAATATTGGAACTGACTACTATTTGCAATGTAGTCGTTGTGGCACACTGACCGGTATTAGGAGTAAAAGTATAAGTCGTAGTAGCAGTATTATTTAATGCCGGAGACCAAGCACCGGTAATTCCATTATTAGAAGTGGTTGGTAGCGGTGATAAAGTACCTCCGGAACATATTGGCGTTACTGCTGTAAAAGTTGGCGTTATAGTAGCACTATTTACAGTGATTGTTAGGGTAGCGGTCGTTGCACATTGTCCTGTTGTAGGGGTAAAAGTATAAAGAGTAGTTGCTGTATTATTCAAAGCGGGTGACCAAGTTCCGGTGTAACCATTATTAGAAGTGGTAGGCAAAGCTGCTAAAGGAGCTCCTGAACATATAGGGGCAACCGCTGTAAAAGTTGGTGTATTGGTCGCACTTACTGTTATTGTTCCGGTTGCGTTAATAGTTCCGCATCCGCCTGTCAAAGGAATTGTATAATTAAATATTCCTGAAACTGTAGGTGTTCCACTAATGGTTATAGTATTAGATGACCAAGTAGCAGTTACACCTGTGGGTAAACCTGTGGCAGTACCTATCCCGGTTGCTCCGGTTGTGGCATGAGTAATAGCTGTCAAAGGTGTATTAATACATACCGTTGGTGTAGCAGAAGCCGCTCCAACTGTATTATTTGCTGTTACCGTAATGGTCCCCGTTGCGTTTACACTACTACAACTTCCTCCAGTTAATGGAATAGAATAATTAAATATTCCCGAAACCGATGGCGTGCCACTAATTGTGATGGTATTAGATGACCATGAGGCCGTTACCCCTGAAGGCAGGCCGATAGCTGAACCAATACCGGTTGCTCCGGTTGTGGTATGAGTAATGGCTGTCAAAGGAGTATTAACGCACAATGATACTGTAGCTGATGCTGCACTAACTGTATTATTGGGATTGACCACAATAGTCATAGTAGTTTTTGAGGCACATTGAGCAGCATTGGGTATAAAAGTATACGTAGTAGTTGCCGTATTATTCAATGCCGGTGACCAAGTTCCAACAAAACCATTATTAGAAGTAGTCGGCAAAGGAGAAAGTGTTTGACCCGAACAGATTGGTCCGACTTGAGTGAAAGTTGGTACTGTAGTCGAAGCGGTTAACGGAGCTTGACAAATGCCATCCCATGAAACCGTAAATACTACTACTTGACCCGGAGAAACACCATTTACTTCAAAATGAGAACCATTGATAGATGGAATACTTCCGGTAACCGGAGTGCCACCATCAATAGTATAACTATAGGAATAACTGGCTGTTGGACCAATATTATTAAAATCAAATGCAACTGTATTGGGACCAGAATTAGCAGTATCACAGAATACAAAGGCAGCGGTTGTCGGAGCATTTCCTATAGTAACAGCTATATCAGCTCTTGTGCTTTCACATCCGCCTATAGTTTGACTTACATAGTAATGCACTACTGAACCGGGTGCGCCACTGGTTGATGGTGTCGGAGCAGTTGCAGATGCCGTTCCTCCGGTAGCATTCGTTCCATACCAATTCAATGTTCCTCCACTACTCGCAGTGGCTGTAAGTGGTGAAGCTGTCGCATTTTGACAATAAGTTATGGGAGAAACACTTGGAGGTGAAGCGGCTCCTACTGATATTGTTACTGTTGACGAAATGGTTACATTACAACTGTTTGTTGCACTAAGCGTAAAACTAATCGTTCCTGTTGCATTAATCGGAACAGTGTAAGTTGTATTTAAATTATTTGGATTGGGAACAGCGCCGTTGGTCGATGTCCAAGCTAATGACTGATATCCTTGTGCAACCCCTGTCAAATTTACTACTGAACCTGGTGCAACACAACTATTAGGACTGACACTGGCGGCAACTGTAAAAGGAGGAACGGGAGCCGTACACCCGTTGTTTATATAAGTAGGATTGCCTGCCGGAGTAAAACTAACACTTGCTCCGTCTTGTTCTGCATTTGTTCCTCCACTTAGACCAAAAATATTAATCAAATTACTCCTTTCATAAGTAACCGAATCAGAGCAACCGGCACCAAAAGTCATAGATAAAGTCCGGGTACCGGGAGTCGCATTGTAGTTTCCAAAATGTCCTCCTGTTGTTGCTGTATTGTTTTGAAAAATTATATATAAAGTACTCGTAAGTGAACTAAAGGAATTGTAATTGACCGTGAAATTTTGGCTTGTCACTAACAGCACTTCTGAGTTTGCCGGCAATACACCTGCAACGGGCTCAAGCACCAGACCACAATTTCCTGCCGCTACTATCGCACTATTAATTAGGGCAACTTTAGAGGCTGTTGTAGCGTTTTGAATTAGACCAGTCCATCCATTTGCCGGCCAATTCACCGTCAATGTACTGGTATTTAAAGGAGTTGCTCCAACTCTGAATCTGACCATTTCATTAAATCCTTCATCGTTTGAAGGTGAAGTTGCCGAACACGCATCAACAAGAATAGTTTCAATTTCAAAACATTGTGAAAATCCCTGAAACGAAATTAAGGTTATGAATAGTAATAATAGCTTATGTGAAAAAGTAATTTGCTTCATTTTAAAACTGTTAAGTAGGTACCTGTTTTTTGGGGCTATTTTCAAAAAACAAAACTCAAAGATATTGATTTTAACCGCAGTACAATATGTTTTTCGAAAAAATAAGATTAAAAAACCTCCATAATTTGAGGTTCATTTTGGTTATTTTTCTATTTTTCTTCTGTCTCTTTCTAACTTCAATAAGTTTAATTCTCGGCTGGTCTGACCGGCAACAGATGTATTTTCTTCGGCTCTTCTGATGAGATATGGCATCACATCACGAACCGGGCCAAAAGGCAAATACTTAGCCACATTGTAGCCGTGTTCTGCTAAATTATAACTAATGTTATCGCTCATGCCATACAACTGTCCAAACCAAATTCGGTTATCGTTTTTCAGGATGCCTTTAGCTTCCATCAATTCGATTAATTTATAAGAACTTAATTCGTTGTGGGTTCCAGCAAAAATGGACATACTGTCTAAATGATCCATCATATAAACTACCGTTTTATCATAATTACTGTCGGTAGCTTCTTTGGTTTCACAAATTGGTGTTGGATATCCTTTTTCTTCAGCTCTCTTGTTTTCTTTTTCCATGTAAGCCCCTCGCACTAATTTCATTCCAATAAAGAAACCTTCTGTTTTAGCCAGTTCATGGAGTTTTTTTAAATAATCCAGTCGATCCCAACGGTATAACTGCAACGTATTGAAAACGATGCATTTTTCTTTATTATACTTCCGCATCATATTGGTAACAATCTCATCGGCAGCATCCTGCATCCAGCTTTCTTCTCCGTCAATCAACAAGGCTACATCTTTCTCGTGGGCCGCTTTACAAACTTTGTCAAAGCGCTCTACTACTCTATTCCACTCTTGTTGTTCTTCAACAGTTAAAGACTGCTTTTCCCCTAATTTTTCATATAAATAAAAACGTCCGAAACCGGTTGGCTTAAATACCGCAAACGGAATCGCCTGACGTTCTTTGGCAAATTCAATGGTTTTCAAGGTCATTTCCAAAGCGGCATCAAATTGCTGTTCCTCTTCTTTACCTTCAACCGAATAATCTAAAACCGATGAGACCCCTTTGGTAAACATCTTATCTACTACTGTCAAACAATCATCTTCTGTAGTTCCGCCACAAAAATGATCAAAAACAGTAGCGCGAATTAAACCTTCTACCGGCAAATGCGCTTTCAACGCAAAGTTCGTCACGGCAGTACCAATGCGTACTAAAGGCTCATTATCAATCATTTTGAATAAAAAATAAGCCCTGTCTAACTCGGTATCCGTTTTTAGTGCGAAAGCTACTTTGGTATTGTTGAAAATCTTGTCCATTTTTTTATAATAATGCCACAAATATAAAAAGAGTTTTAAGATTGTTCTATGAAAAACTCGTTTAAAATACGCATCAACTATTCTGTAAAAATTGAAGAGAATAATCCTATTTAAAGTCAGGTTTATTCAGAAAAATTATTCAGCCAAAGCTTTCTGTATGCTGCGTTTTTATCATAATCTTGGGCTTGCTTTTCAATATTAAAATACCGATTGCCTCTAGGGTCATTTCCAACACCGGCTAAATAGGCCCAATTTCCCCAATTGCTGCACACATCATAATCAATTAATTGTTGTTCAAAATAAGCGGCTCCGTAACGCCAATCGAGTTTCAAATCATTACAAAAATAACTCGCTACATTTTGTCGCCCACGGTTACTCATAAATCCGGTTAGTTTGAGTTCAAGCATATTGGCATCAACAAAATCTACTCCGGTATTTCCTTCAATCCAATCTTGCAATTGGCTTTGATTGTGTTTATTGACTTCAATTCCTTTATTTTGAATGCCGGCGAGTTGGAAAAATTTAGCATGGTATTTTTTCATCATAAACCTGAAATAATCGCGCCATAGCAATTCAAAAACCAACCAATAAGTAGATTCATTAGCTTCGTACTTTGCCTCGTATTTTTTTAGTTCGAAATAAATCTCTCTTGGCGATAAACAACCCAAAGCCAACCAAGCTGAAAACTTCGAGGAATAATCAGCACCAATCAGTCCGTTGCGCATTTCTTTGTATTTGTAGATTGATTTTGTTTCAAAAAAATAATGATTCATCCGAAGCAATGCCTCAGTTTCTCCACCTTTAAACCGAAGTACAGCTCTTGAATCTATCTTAGATTTTTGCAATCCTAAGTCTTCTAAAGTGGGTAAACTCCTCTCTGGTATTTCGGGAGATTTTATAGCTAAAGGTTTTTCAAAGACGTTTCTGATTGCAGCATCCTTTTCGGTCTTTTTTCTGAAATTGGTGAACACATCCGGAATGTCTTTAATCGAAAAGGGTAAATCTTCGGCATGGTACAACGTACTGGTACTGTAGGTTTCAAACTCACATTTCAATTTAAACAATTCATCCTGAACTAGTGCATCAGTTTGTTTTTCTTCATGAGCCACTTCTCGTTTGGCAAATACTTTAAAAGCTTTATACTGCTGCACAATTTTAGGAATTTCAACTTCAGGCTTTCCTTTTACCACAATTAATCCGGAACCTAATGCTCTTAGGTTTTTATCCAAATCAGCTACCGATTCTACTAAAAATTGGGCTCTGAAACTTCCTGTTTTTTGAAAACCATATACTGTTTCTTTAAACTGTGCTTCATCAAAACAATATACCGGAACCACTTCGTCGCTCTGGGCAATGGCTTTCACTAAGGTTTCATTATCATGCAAACGCAAGTCGGTTTTAAACCAAATTACAGCTCTTTTCATAAGTTATTTATATTTTTCAAATAGTAATTCGCTTGTTCTAACAAACTAATTTTGTCTTCAGGATTCATTTTTCTCCAAACATTGTACATCATTCCGATGCGAGGATTTTTAGCTAGTTTTGACTCATTTTTATCATAAAAATTCCAATACAAACTATTAAACGGACAAGCTTTTTCTCCGTTTTTTTTCTTTTTATCATAATAACACGAACCACAATAATGACTCATTTTATCAATATAAGTTGCCGAACTTACATAAGGTTTTGTGCCCACGATACCGCCATCGGCAAACTGACTCATGCCACGAGTATTAGTGATTTCGACCCATTCGATGGCATCAATGTAAATGCCGAGATACCAAGCATCTACTTCATCCGGATGTACTCCGGCTAACAAAGCAAAGTTTCCGGTAACCATCAATCGCTGAATATGATGCGCGTATGCATAATTTAACGATTGCGAAATGGCATCTTTAAGACAATTCATTTTAGTGTTGCCTGTCCAAAACCAATCGGGTAATTTTTCAGTATGATTAAAGAAATTCAGAACAGCATACTCGGGCATTTTCATCCAATAAATCCCTCGCATATATTCGCGCCAACCTATTATTTGCCGAACAAAACCTTCCAGTTGATGATACTCAATTTCTTGCTGACGGTTTTCCCATTCCTGAATAGCTCTGTCAATGACTTCTTTGGGCGAAATCATTTTTAAATTCATTGAAAAAGAAAGCCTAGAATGATACATTGACCATTCATTGGGTGTCATCGCATCTTGATAGGATCCAAACAACGGCAAACATTCAGTCACAAAGAATTCAAGTAATACCAACGATTGACTCCTATTGATAGGCCAAACAAAATGCTTTTCGTCAATACTTCCAATGGTGTCAATATCTGTACTTTTTAATTCCGAAACTATTGGAGAAACATCATTATCAAACACTAAAGGCGGAGTTGGTTTGTGCTCTTTCGGCAATTTTTTTCGATTATCGCTGTCATAATTCCACTGGCCGGTTTTAGGATTTTCACCCTCCATCAAAACGTGGTGTTTTTTTCGCATGGCGCGATAAAAACTTTCCATAAGCAGCATCTTTTTACCATTGAAAAAAGCACCTAATTCTTCTCTTATACTGAAAAAATGTTCCGTATCAATCACAGAATGTTCAATGGGAAGTCGATTGCAGAAATTTTCTAACAATACATCCAAACGGTATTCATCAGGCAATTGGTAATCAAAATGCGTGAAATGGTGTTGACTTATCAAAGCATCCAAATTCTTTTCAAAAGACTGTAAATTGTTTATGTCATTTAAATGAATGTAAATAACCTTATGATTTTCGGATTGTAATTCGGCTGCAAAAGCTCGCATAGCACTAAAGAAGCCAACTACTTTTTGAATGTGATGTTTAGCATAATCCGTTTCGGTACGCACCTCCATTAACACATAAGTCACGGCATTGTCAACAGTTTCAAACCAAGAGTGATTACTGTTTAATTGGTCACCCAAAATCAATCGAAGTACTTTTTTAGTTTCCATTTTTATTAGCTCTGCATTTATCGCTGCAATATTTTACTTCCTCCCAAACTTTCTGCCATTTTTTACGCCAAGAAAAAGGTCGATTGCAAACAAGGCAAACTTTACTTGGTAGGTTTTGTTTTTTTTTTCCTCGCATTTGTTCCTTTATTTGAATTGGGATTGGTCACGTGTTTTTTCAGAATTCGTTTGCCTTCCTCTTTGACTTCATTGGTTTTACGGAAACTCCATATAATATCACTGGCAAATTTTCGTGTGGCTTCAATATCAACAATTGGCGCGGGATAGTCTTTACCAATTTCACACTGATATAATTGCTGTTCGATTAAACTCAACTTCCAAGGTTCATGAATTAAATTTGACGGGATATTCGCTAATTCGGGAATCCATTTTTTGATGAAAAGACCTTCGCTATCGTGTTCTTCCGAATTCTTAATCGGATTGTAAATTCGAACTGTGTTGATTCCGGTCACCCCCGATTGCATTTGCAACTGCGGATAATGTATTCCGGGTTCGTAATCTAAAAACTGTCGAGCCAAAAAATGCAATTCACGCCAATCTTGCCAAAGGTTAAATACAAAAAAAGACACCACCATAGCTCGCATTCTGAAATTGAGATATCCGGTTGTCGCCACGCAGCGCATACAAGCATCAACAATGGGAACTCCGGTTTGACCTTCTTGCCAAGCTTTAATATAAACCTCATTTTTGGGTTTAACAACTACGTCGAAAGCACTGTTGATGTTGTGAAACTCCATTCGGCATTCGTCTTCAAACTTTTGCATAAAATGGCAATGCCAATGCAAGCGAGAAATAAAATTTGACAGCGCTCTTTTATTGGATGATGTTGGATAATGTTGCATGGTATACTGATACACCATCCGCATGCTGATATTTCCGTAAGTCAAATAAGGCGATAATCGACTGCAGCCTTTTCGACTCAAATCGGGTTTGGAAATATGTTTACTGTAATTTACATAGCGCTCTTTGACAAAACTGTCTAAATACCGCCAAGCCCAATATTCGCCACCATGTTGGAAATTATTGTTAGGTAATGTGATTTCTGCAGTCAAATTTTCTCCTTTTAATTCATCATAAAAATCAGCATGTAAGGTTTCGATTTGAAGCGCATTTAAGTCGATTGTTTTTGGTGTTTCTCGCATGACTTGTTCCCAACGTTTGTCCCAATCTTTTCTCGATTTTAATTTTCGAATCACACCATGCAATTGAAATTCGTTCCATTTAATGTTGTGTTCAGAAAAGAATTGTTGTATTTGAATATCTCTGTCAAATGTGATTTTGTTACCAATTTCCTGATGCGAAAACACGTTTTTTACATCGTAGTTTTTTAGAATTTCGCTAAAAACGGCTTTGACTTCGGCATGAAAAAAGTAAAGTTTAGCTCCGATTGTGTCTAATTGCGTTTGCAAGCCTTGTATAGACTGATAAATAAATCGCCAATGACGCACATCTGAGTCATCATAATGCATTACCGAAGGTTCGAAAAAATAAAGCAACAAAATGGGTAATCCGGATTGTTGCGCCTCAAAAAGCGGTTCATGATCTGTTAGTCGCAAATCTCGTTTGAACCAAACAATATTGATGGCGTTCTTACTCAAAGTAATCAGAAATTAAGCTGGTTATTTCTTTGCCCGGTTTGGCATAACTCAATCTATCTAAACGTTTTGTAGTGTGATAACTATCCAAACCTGAACAAGTAATAGTATTGGCTTTTTCTATATCCAAAAATCCGTCTTTACTCATACAATTTTGCGGCACAAACACCTCGGTAATTTCACCAATGACCATAATTGTATTATTTATTTTGATATCGATTTTCTCTTTAAAAGTCAAACCAATTTGTACAAAACTTTCGGCTACAAAAGGTGCTTGAAATTCTTGTTTATAAATAGGCGTCAGGCCGGTTTCATCAAATTCAGAAACATCCTTATCATATCGAGCCGATGTTTGATGAGCTTTTCTGTATATGTCTTCGTTGATATGGTTGATGGTATAAAATCCCGTTTCCAACAAATTATTCAAGGTATCACGCTCCGGTGGACTTGGTCTTAAAATTAGCGCCATCAAAGCCGGATTAGCTCCAATATGAATCAAAGAGCTAAAAACAGCAAGGTTTGTATTTCCTGCATTATCAACTGTTCCGACAAGCACTACACTTTTAAAACCTCCCAAACTATTTACAAAATGAACTCGATTTTGTTTTTCCATAGCTACTATATGTTCCTTGGAAATGTACTTTTGCATAATTTGATTGCTTTTACTGTTAGTAAATAAAATGTATTAATGAAGGACTATCCATTTCTTATCGCTGTTCAGTTTGAATGTTCCAATATGTTCTTTGTTCCATTCTTCGGGAGAAATCAGAGACAGAAAATTTATGCCGTCATCGCCTCTGTACAGATGATAAATTTCGCCAATCACCGGCTCAAAAGAAAATCTGGCATTGTACACTAGTTCATTCCATTCATATTCCTCCATCAATTTTTGGTATTGACTTTTAAGCTCATTGAACTTTTGTTCAAACTCTTTATTGACGCTGGTTATACCCCTACTCTTCCAAGATACAAGGTCATCCATTTTGATTACCGGTGCTCCAACATTGGAAGCATAAGGCAGTAAACGAGCATTGTACCCTTGTTCATCCGAAAACACTACAGCATCAGGTCGTTCTTTTCCCATTGTAATTAATTATCGTTTAGAAATTTTATTGTTAGAAATAGCCCGTTGCAAGTTGCATTTAAATCGGTCGATTCCTTTTACACGCTTGGCCAAATGCTTTGTTTTACAGTTTTCAACACGTTCTCTCCAAAGTTTATAACTGCTGAATTTAAGCTCTCGTTTCATCAATGCTTTTACATCAGCTTCAGCTAAACCAAACTGAAATTGTATGGCTTCAAACGGAGTTCGATCTTCCCAGGCCATCTCAATAATTCGGTCGATAGCCACGTCATCTAAATTAGTTTTTACAGTAATTGGCATTATGTTTATTTTTTATTTAAAAACATTAAACAAAACTACAATTTATTTATCATTAAAAAACAAAAGTTCATTACTAAAACTTATTACAGTATTAGAAAAAAAATCCCTTATTTTGCTGAATACATTTAAGACAATGATGCAATCAATAAACGCAAATGGCTATCCAATAGTATTCGGTGAAAACGGATATGAATTTCTGAATGCCTATATAGAAGATAAAAAATATTCCAACATTTTTATTTTAGCGGATGCCCATTCAAATGACTATTGCCTGCCTCGTTTTTTACCTTATTTAGCTACCGACAAAGCAATCGAAATTATAGAAATAGAACCCGGTGAAAGCGAAAAAAACATCACAACTTGTGTAGAAATTTGGACGATATTAACCGAACTTGGCGGCGATAGAAAAAGCTTACTCATTAATATTGGCGGCGGCGTAATTACTGATATTGGCGGATTTGTGGCTTCCACTTTCAAAAGAGGTATTGACTTTTTACATATCCCCACTACGCTTTTAGCTATGGTTGACGCTTCGGTTGGCGGTAAAAACGGTGTAGATTTAGGTAATTTAAAAAATCAAATTGGCGTGATTAATGTTCCGCAAATGGTACTTATTGACACTGAGTATTTGGCCACCTTACCACAAAACGAAATGCGTTCGGGCTTAGCCGAAATGCTCAAACACGGATTGATTTTTGATGCCGCGTATTGGGCAAAATTTAAAGATTTAAGTCAAACTGATTTTGCAGATTTCGATACTTTAATTCATCGTTCCATTGAAATTAAAAACGAAATCGTGATGCAAGATCCTACTGAAAACGGAATCAGGAAGGCGCTAAATTTCGGGCATACTTTGGGCCATGCCATTGAGAGTTATTTTTTAGAAAATAAAAACAAAAAAACCTTGTTACACGGTGAAGCCATTGCAGTGGGCATGATATTAGAAAGTTATGTTTCCTGGCAAAAAGGTTTGATTTCGGAAGCGGCTTATCTGGAAATTAAAAACAGTATTAAAGCTATTTTTGAAACCATTATTTTTGAAGAAAACGACCTGCAACCCATCTTCGATTTACTCATTCATGACAAAAAAATGAATACGGAAAAATACAATTTGCCTTGCTTGCAGATATCGGTAAAATCAAAATCAACCAAGAAGTTGATACTGAATTAATTATAAAATCATTTGAAGATTACAAACAGTAATATTTTTTTGCCTTAATAGTTGCATTTCGCGAATTTTATTTTTTACATTTGCCCTAATGAAAAAGAGTGTCAACACTACTGCCTATACTGTTTTTGGCCAGGAAAATAATCAAAATTCCTTCGCTATTCCTAATCCTTTTTACAGACTGAAAAGTGATTTTGCTGCTTTGTGTTCACCTATTATCTTTTTATTTCAAGAAAAACTTCCTATTATTTACGCAAACATCAGGGTTTGAATGCAAGATTACTTTGTTTTATACAACTAATTAATCTTTTATTCTGTACCTAAATGAACACTAAATATTTCGACTTAATCAATCAAACGTTCTACTTTCCACAAGAAGAATTTACGCTTAACAAAGATACACTACAATTTCACAACATCGATTTGATGAAATTGGTAGAACAATACGGCACGCCTTTAAAATTCACTTATTTGCCGGCTATTTCCAACAACATCAATAAAGCCAAAGGTTGGTTCAGAAAGTCGATGGAAAAAAACAAGTACGATGCCAAATATTACTATTGCTATTGTACCAAAAGCTCGCATTTCAAGTTCATCATGAATGAGGCTTTTAAAAATAATATTCACATCGAAACTTCTTCGGCCTATGACATCAACATAGTCGAGAAATTGATGGAAGAAGGCAAAATCAATAAAAATACCTATGTAGTTTGCAACGGTTTTAAACGTGATGAATATGTAAGTAACATTGCCCGTTTAATCAATAATGGTCACCCTAAAACGGTTCCGGTAATTGATAATTATGAGGAATTGGATTTACTACAAGAGCAAATTAAAGGCAAATTCAAAATAGGAATCCGTATTGCCGCTGAAGAAGAACCAAAATTTGAGTTTTATACTTCGCGTTTGGGCATAGGCTATAAAGACATCGTTCCGTTTTACAGAAAACAAATTCAGGAAAACAAACAAGTGGAACTGAAAATGCTTCACTTTTTCATCAACACCGGGATTCGCGACACGGCTTACTATTGGAACGAATTGTTGAAATGTATGAAAGTATACATCGCTTTAAAAAGAGAATGTCCAACTTTGGACAGCTTAAATATAGGCGGTGGTTTCCCCATTAAAAATTCGTTGGCGTTTGAGTACGATTACCAATATATGATTGATGAGATTTTGAACCAAATCAAAATTGCCTGCGACGAAGCCGAAGTAGATGTTCCTCATATCTTTACTGAATTTGGTTCGTTTACGGTGGGTGAATCCGGAGGAGCGATATACCAGGTTTTGTACCAAAAGAAACAGAACGACAGAGAAAATTGGAACATGATTGATTCTTCTTTCATCACAACATTACCCGATACTTGGGCGATTAACAAGCGCTTTGTTATGCTGGCCGTAAACCGTTGGAATGATACTTACGAAAGAGTATTGCTTGGCGGAATGACCTGCGATAGCGATGACTATTACAACTCTGAGCAGCACATGAATGCTGTATATTTGCCCAAATACAATAAAGAAAAACCATTATACATAGGTTTCTTCAACACCGGTGCTTATCAGGAAACCATTGGCGGTTTTGGCGGATTGCACCACTGTTTGATTCCACAACCCAAACATATTTTGATAGACCGTGATGAAAACGGAATTTTGGCTACCGAAGTTTTCTCGGAACAACAAAGTTCAGAAGATGTCTTGAAAATATTGGGATACGGAAAACAATAGTTCAGAAAAAACAGTACTTTTAACATAATTAAATTAAAAAAACAGTTTGTGGTTTTAGAAAAAAAGTTTTTCTTTGAACCGCAAACAACAAACAACTTTATTACAAAATGAGCAAAGGACCAATCAGTCAATTTATAGAAAAAAATTACCTTCACTTTAACGCTGCTGCCCTTGTTGACGCCGCTAAAGGATACGAAGAACACTTACTTGACAATGGTAAAATGATGATTACTTTGGCCGGTGCCATGAGTACAGCCGAATTAGGAAAATCATTAGCAGAAATGATTCGTCAGGATAAAGTGCACATTATTTCTTGTACTGGTGCCAACCTTGAAGAGGACATCATGAACTTGGTAGCTCACAATTCTTATAAAAGAGTTCCGAATTACAGAGATTTATCGCCACAGGAAGAATGGGATTTATTGGAAAACCATTATAACCGTGTTACTGATACTTGTATTCCTGAAGAAGAAGCTTTCCGTAGATTACAATCACATTTATTCCATATTTGGAACAAAGCCGATAAAGCTGACGAAAGATATTTTCCGCATGAATTCATGTACCAAATGATTAACTCAGGTGTATTAGAACAATACTATGAAATCGATCCAAAGGATTCTTGGATGGTAGCAGCCGCTGAGAAAAACTTACCTCTTGTAGTTCCGGGATGGGAAGACAGTACAATGGGAAATATCTTTGCTTCATATTGCATCAAAGGTGAATTCAAACCCACCACGATGAAAAGCGGCATTGAATACATGATGTGGCTAGCCGATTGGTATCCAAAGAATTCTTCCGGAAAAGGAGTTGGTTTCTTCCAAATTGGAGGCGGTATTGCTGGAGATTTCCCGATTTGTGTTGTACCGATGTTGTACCAAGACATGGAAATGCACGACATTCCGTTTTGGAGTTATTTTTGCCAAATTTCAGATTCCACCACAAGTTATGGTTCCTATTCAGGAGCTGTCCCAAATGAGAAAATCACTTGGGGAAAACTTGATATTACCACCCCCAAATTTATTATTGAATCGGATGCTACCATTGTAGCGCCCTTAATTTTTGCTTACTTATTAGATTTATAAAAGATTTTTTTATGAGAAGAATTATTGTAGACTATGCTAAACTAACCGGAGACATACTAAATTTATTAGTAGAGAAATTCCCAGAAGGGTATGATGACTCGGATATCATTCGTTTTAGAAATGCACAAAACGAATTGGTTGAAGCCGTAGAAGTACGAACTGAGGATACTATTTACTTAGTAAAAGTTAGTACTAAATTGGCTAGTCGAATGGAGAAATTTGACGAAGAAGATGATCTTGATTCGGTAATCGAGCCAATTGAGCCAATCAAAGGAATTGATGATGATGAAGATGCCATCACCGCGGATGAAGATGACGAAGAAGTTGATTTATTAAAAGACGGTGGCGGTTCAGATGATACTGATGCAGATGATGACGATGAAGAAGATTTTGATGATTCCGACAATAATTTAGAGGACGAAGACGACGAAGAATAGTTGAGAATTACGAATTAAAAATTACGAATTACGAGTTATAGAAAAATCCCAAATTCTGAATAGAGTTTGGGATTTTTTCTTTTTAGTTTAATTTAAATAGCGTTCCTGAAAAATTCGTTGGTGATGATTTTGATGGCCAATGATAGTGAATCCTAAAGCTCTTACCGACATTGGGTTGTTTGAAGCAGTACCTTTTCGCATCAATTCTTCTTCTGAAAATGACTTGAATAAAGCTAAAGTTCCTTGTCTTACAATTAGCAATTCGGTTAGTAAATCCTGTAGGCTTCTTTTATTGGCATTGGCTTCATCTACATAGTCATTTTCGTCAAAGCTTGGTAAAGCGGTTTTATCGTTACGGGCAAAACGCAAAGCTCGGTAAACAAAAATTCGTTCCGCATCAATAAGGTGCAGGATGATGTCTTTGATAGTCCATTTGCCTTCGGCATAACGGTAGTCAAATTTGTCCATAGGGATATTTTGGACAAACTTTATGAAACGATGAACCGAAATTTCCAGTTCTTCTGTTAATGTGTATTCGTCGGAAACTTGATTGATGTATGTTGAAAAATGTCCGGCAAACTCGTCAGGTTGTAATTGTGATGGTTTCATGATGGATGATTTTAGTGAATACAAAGGTTGTGATTTTTTTTGTAAAAACACCTTAGTAAAAAGGAAGAAACCGGAATCGGGAATTCTATTTATATGTGGGGATGTTCCATTTATACTTGGGGATGCTCTATTTATACGTGAGGATGCTCTATTTATACATTGGAATACATCATTTATACTTTGACTTTGAGTTAATAAAAAAACCTCAAGTTTTCACTTGAGGTTTTACTATATTTTTAACTAAAACTAGTCTAATTCTTGAAAGATGGTATGCATCAAACGTTTTTTGTCGTTGATACTTTCTTCTAACGAAATCATGGTTTCAGTTCTGTAAACCCCTTCGATATCGTCAATCATGAAGATAACGTCTTTGGCATGTTTAGTATCTTTGGCTCTGATTTTACAAAAGATATTGAATTTACCGGTAGTTACGTGAGCTACTGTTACGTATGGGATTTCGTTGATTCTTTCTAAAACGAATTTAGTTTGAGAAGTGTTGTTCAAAAATACTCCAACATAAGCAATGAAAGAATAGCCTAATTTTTCATAATCCAAAGATAATGAAGAACCCATAATGATACCTGAATCTTCCATTTTCTTCACTCTGACGTGAACGGTTCCCGCAGAAATCAATAATTTTTTTGCGATATCAGTAAAAGGGATTCTGGTGTTGTCAATCAACATGTCCAAGATTTGGTGGTCTACTTCATCTAAGCGAAACTTACTCATAAAAAAGATTTTATTTACTATAACTTGTTAGGCAATTCAAAGATTACTAATCAAACTGTCAGTGGCTTACTGAACCGTTAACTATTTTTATATTTTTTCCTAAATAAAAATCAGCCTTTTGTTCGATATTCGGGAAATTAGTTAAGTCATCTTGATATAATGCTTCGTTTGCATCAATAACCACATGGCCAAAATAATTTTCTAAATGATCTATTTGAGCAATTTTTGCTTCAAATGTTACTTCATCTTTAGTCAGAACTTCTTTGAATTGAGCTGCAAAATTGATAATTTTTTCGTTATCATCATAATTTATTTTGACATTTTTATAAACAAAGTCATAAAAAACGACTTTATTTTGCGGAATTTTTAAATAATCTTCGATTTCGTTGCTAACTACATCGTTGTCGTAAAGAAATAGCAGTCCGTCAAGTAGGGCAATAAAAATGTATTTTCGGGTAGTCTCTCTTTGATAATCATTTGGAAAATGGCCGGCTTCAAATAAAACAGTTGGCACATTTAAATACTGAAATGTATCTCCTACACAATTAAGATTAAAGGAATCGTCAAACCGCCCAACTTGATTGGGGATAAACTGTTGCAGGGTTTTATTCATTGCCGCAATAACGTTCATGGCTTTTGTTCGAACGTCATTGATGTCGCGATTTTCGTTATAGGCAGGTGCTAAAAAAGAAACGGTAGCCGGTTTCCCGGAATCGGCCACGCCAAAAATGGTACGTTGATCGTGAAGATTGTAGCAATAATCCGGTTTGAAGTCATCGAATACTTTTCGCAATACTTTGCTCTCGGGTTGCGATTGATTTTGGGCGTCTCTATTTAAATCGATACCATTCGCGTTTTCACGGGTGTAGGCTTCTGCTCCATCTGGATTTAGCATTGGCAGCATACAAAAGGTGAATTCGGATAAGAGTTTTTTACTTAAATCAGTATTGTCGTTAAGCAGATTGATGAAGTCGAATAATGCTTTCGTAGTGGTGCTTTCGTTACCGTGCATTTGGGACCACAGTAAAATTCGTTTAGCTCCTGTCCCGGTTTCATATTTATAGATTGGTTTTCCTAAAACTGATTCACCAACCACTTCAACTCGAAACTTGGAGCATAAGGGTTCGATGTGTTTTAGTGTGATGTATCTTCCGAAAAGACTTTCTTCTTTGTATTGTTGGTGTAAAGCTAGATAATCCATAAAATAAATTTACACAAAAGTAAGTAACGGAAACCATTTGCATAAAAAAAACCTTTGATAAATTACCAAAGGTTTTCTGAGTATAAGAACAAAAATATTATTCTCTTAAAAGGTATACACTGCTTACACCGGCTTCTGCTCTGGAACTGGCCGGAGCTAAATTAGCGTTGGCATTTGGTAAATTAAATGTTAGTACTTTACCGCCGCCATTTAAACGTTCGGCCACAAAAATTTGTTTGGTGATATGGTCATAAGCCACGTCAACCGGATTTCCTAACGAAGTAGCCGAACCATAAATTCTGATTTGATTGTTCATAGCAATTGTTCCCATATTGGCAGTTGCGGCTAATACATCGGTAAATCCTCTGATGACAATAATACCCCCATCTGAATCAGAGGTAGCACTACCTACATCAGTTAAGACCATAGTGTTGCTTTTTTTAGAATAAGTAATACCGTGCGTTCTTACCAAACCTTCAACAGTAACTCTTTTGCTTGGCAAAATAGCACCACTAGCATTGGCGAAGAAATTGTCAAATACTACTAAGTCTGAAGTTAAGTCGGCCACAGCATAAAGCGTATTACCTTCTAAATGAATACCCCAAACTTTGAAGTTAACGGTATAGGAATTCATTAAATTGATACCGGTCGTGGTTTTTTGATATACTACTAATTTGTTAGTATTGGCATTGGCGGCACTTTGATCCTGAGTAACCACAATCCAATCGCCGGAAACGGCAATTTCTCTAGCATTATTAAAATCAGAGGCGCTGGACATGTCTAAAGCTAATGCTGACGCGTTGGTCATAATGGCATCTTGTACACCATCATACAATTCGATTTTGTTGTTAGAACGGGAAGCTAAAATGAATTCATCGCTTTCGTTAAAATAGTAAGCACCGTCAGCATCGGCAGAAGCCACCGAGAAACTGTACGTCATAGCCGTGTTTAAATCGGTAACAGAAGCTTTACCGGAAGTGTTGCTGGTAGTGAATAATTTGAATTCTTTTTTAGGAGATCCTTTTAATTCATTATTAGACATGGATGCATCATCTGAGCAGGAGAATAGCATGGCAGACAATAAGACTGAAGTAATAATAGTTTTTTTCATAATAAATAGTTTTTGTTGATTATTGACAATCCTATCTACGAGAAAAAAAAAGAAAGGGTTTTACACTTGGAATTGTTTTTCGGGAAATTTGCCTTGAACCCCTTTAAAATGTGATAAAATTTGTTTCATATCAGTATCATAATCTCCTGAAACGGTAACGGGATTCCCAATTCTGACTTCTTTTTTGGCATAATCAAAAGCAACCGGAACTATTGGCACATTAGCTTTTAAGGCAATGTAATAAAACCCTGTTTTGAGTTGGTCCACTTTCTTTCTGGTTCCTTCCGGAGCTATAGCCATTCGGAAGACTTTGCGTGAATTAAATACATCGGCTATGGCGTCAACTAAGTTTTTACCGCCACTTCTGTCCAATGGAGCGCCGCCAATACTTTTGAAATAATACCCAAACGGAAACAGGAAGAGTTCTTTCTTACCCACAAAATTCATTTCTACGCCTATGATTCCGCGGGAAAACAAGCCCAAAAAGAAATCAAAATTAGACGTATGCGGCATCACCATCAAAACACACTTTTTGACTTCCTCCTCAACCGTTCCGACAATTTTCCAGCCCAGTAGTCTGAAAAAAATAAATTGGTATAATCGCCTTTTCACTTGTTTTATTTTGTGTAAATTTAACATTTATCACTTATTTTTGAGCAAATTATTTTCGATGTTGCAAAAACTCTTCAGCTACTTTCTTCCGGTAAATGTGTACAAGAAAAATTCTTCGGTAAGTAAAACTTTAGAAGTAACTTGGAACAACGGACAATTGGTTTTAGACAGCAAGCACACCAATTATTCGTATGGCAGTTTGCAGCGCATCTTGCGAAAAGGATTGAAATACATAGGCTTTGAACGCATTCGAAATTTTGAAAGTGTTTTGGTTCTAGGCGTAGCCGGAGGCAGTGTGATTAAAACATTGGTGGATGAAATTAAATTTAACGGTATAATAACCGGCGTTGAAATTGACGAAAGTATTATCGAAATTGCCAATGAGTACTTTAAGTTGGATACTATTCCTAATTTGGAATTGGTAATTGACGACGCTTTTGAATTTGTATTGAAAACCAAACTGACTTACGATTTAATAATCATTGACATTTTTCAAGATACCGTGATGCCGAATTTTTTGTTTGAAGATTTTTTCATCAATCGCATCAATTCGTTACTCAATCTGAATGGATTTATCTTGTTTAACACTATGGTGATTAATGACCGGCAAGTACAAAGAAATCTGAATTATAAAAGCAAATTCAACGGCAATTATTCGTTGCGCATGTATCCTAAGGTAGAAGAACACAATGAATTGTTTACCATCAAAAAACTGGCGTAATGAAAAAATTCCTGAAGAAACTTTTACTGGGCAAAATAACCACACGGGACCGAAATCGGTTTAACGTAACGCCAATTCAGAAACGAATTTTGAACATTCGTGCCATTTGGAACAATGACCATCAGGATGATAACGGTATTGAAAAAATTGTGCGCTTGTTGCTTTCGCTATCGCAAATGTTGTTTCCCGGACTTTATATCAAACATTATTCGCATAAAATCGGACATGAATATCAAGACTTGGTAATGGATATTTATGTGCTGCTCAAAGTGGCATTTCCGCTGCTAATACTCATGAATCATTGGCAAGGCAATGCTGTTTTAATCACTATAATGGTTTATGTTTTGTTTGAAACCGTTTTATACATTCCGACTTTGATATTTGCTTCGGATATGCTTTCGCGGCCTCGTTCTTATAAGCGTTCGATGCTGTTGTTGTTTTTTAATTACATCGAAATTGTATTCTCGTTTGGGGTGTTGTATTCTTGTGGCAACAATATGAATCGACCTTTTGTTGGTTGGTACGACCCAATTTATTTTAGTATGGTTACCTCCTCCTCTATTGGTTTTGGCGATTATGTTCCGATAACGACTTATGCTAAAGTACTGGTGAGCATTCAGGCGTTGTTTTTCTTATCCTTCGTGGTATTGTTCCTGAATTTCTTTTCGAACAAAATCAAAAACAAAGGCTATTTTGATCACGAGAGTGAAGAGTTTTAGCATTTAGGATTAAGGAATTGGGATTTAGGATTTATTTGAGAAACTGTCTTGCTTTTTCTAAATCTTCGAGGGTGTCTATGCCAATGCCTACGTGAGTTGTCTCGACCATTTTAATTCGTTTCCCAAATTCTAAATACCGTAGTTGTTCTAATTTTTCGGAAGCTTCTAACGATTTCATTGGTAAGCGATAAAAAGCTAAAAGTGCTTCTTTGCGAAAAGCATAAATACCAATGTGTTTCATGTAGCGAACTCCGGCATTAGTATCACGAGGATACGGAATTACCGAACGTGAAAAATACAAGGCAAAACCACTTTGGTCGGTTACCACCTTTACATTATTAGGATTATTGATATCGTCTTGGTCAGTGATTTGAACCATTAAGGAAGCTAAATCGACTTTCTTTTCAAAATCTTTATGAAACACTTCAATGACTTTTTCTAAAGGTTCCTTATTTATAAAAGGCTCATCGCCTTGCACATTAATTACAATATCAACCTCCAAATTCTCTACTGCTTCTGCAATACGGTCGCTCCCGCTTTCATGCTCTTTGATACTCATGATGGCTTTACCTCCGTTATTCAAAATTTCATCATAAATCAAAATCGAATCTGTCACCACAAATACATCAGCAAACAAACCGGTATTGACTGCTGCTTCATAAGTTCGGGAAATAACGGTTTTGCCTCCCAAGTCCTGCATCAGTTTAGCAGGAAAACGAGTAGAAGCATAACGGGCGGGAATAACGGCGATGATTTTCATACTTAATAATTTATCCTTTGCATATAAAATCTCTTTAATTATTACCTTCGAGATTTACATTCCATAATTTAAATGTCATATCAGAATTACGAACTGAAGAATAAACGTCAAAACCTACTATTATAGCATCATTATAGGTATAGCCAGGAGGGGGAGGAGGTAAATACTCTTGGATTAAAGGTATGTAATCAAAAGTTATTTCAGTAGGTACATCCAATGAATTTATAGAGGGCAAACCTAATTTATTGGCGAGAAGAAGAATTCGAGCAGATGTCTGAACGCTGTTATTAACCCAATTACCAGTCCAATCCTTCCAAAAGATTGCGTCATTAGCATTTCCATTTAAATCGTCATTCATTGGATTACAGAAAATAACTCCTAGCAAATCCGTTCTCGTTGGATAACTTGCATTTGATTTCCAATATTCAATTCTTAAATCAGCTGTTAAATAAGAAGTTTTTAGCTCACTAGCACCGTTATTTCTTGCATGTCCAACTAACATAGCATTAAAACTTGGCTTAATTTTTATAAACGAATTTAAATTATATTGCCCTGTGAAAGCATAATTTGCTAACCCCCATTGATTATGGTAATGCTCAAAAACTAAGCCTGTTTCGTGAAGTGAATCCGAATTTGAAAGATTCTTAGCATTATTAAAGATGGTAAAATTGATTGGATTACCATTTACCCAATCTACCCAAAAAGCATAACCGGGATAAAATCCATATTCTGAATTGTTATATCCTTCGGTGACTAATTTGAATGATGGGTATTGTCCATGTGGTGCATTTATCCATACATTAGCATTAGTCTCTAATTTTTTCACCAAATAACTATAAGCTGGAGAATTAGATGGAGGTGACCAAACATTCCCAGGACTTCCAATATTATCTGCTTGTGACAAATCAGACAATTCATATAAAGGCAGTTCTGTGCTTGCTACCCCATTAATTAAGGGTAAATGCATAAAAGACCTCCATCTAACCCCATTATCGTTCCAAAGCAAAGAAACTGGAGCTGACAAAGTTGTATTACTAGTTTTAGCATTGGTCTTAATGGCTTCATCATAATCACGACTACAACATAAAACTGTTAAACCTAATACTATTAAAGCACATTTCTTCATATTATTAAATTTTAAGGTTTTCAAATATAAAAAAATTATTGTTAAAAAATCAATCTTCAAAACTCTCCTCCTTAAAACCAATCAAATACAGCTTGTCTTTGGCACGAGTGACGGCAGTATAAAGCCAACGCACATAATCGGTATCAATACCATCGGGCAAATAAGGTTGCTCGATAAACACTGTATTCCATTGCCCTCCTTGTGATTTGTGGCAAGTAATGGCATAAGAAAATTTTACTTGAAGCGCATTGAAATACTCATTGCCTTTTACTTTCAGGAATTTGCGGTATTGGGGTTCTCCTTCATAATCTTTCATCACTTCCTGATACAACGTATTGCTTTCATCATAAGTCAACGAAGGCGATTCGCTTGTAATGGTATCCAAAAGCAATACGGTTTCAAAAGGTTTCTGGTTGGGATAATCGACCATTCTTATTTTGACTTTGGCAAATTTAAAACCATACAATTCCTTGAAGCTGAAAATTTCCAGCACTTCAATAATATCACCATTGGCAATAAAGCCGGCTTCGTCAGTTTCTTTTAACCAAAAATAATTATTCTTCACCACCATCAAGTAATCTCCCACCGACAAGTCACTGTCTTTGTCTAAAATCTTACTGCGAATTTGCTGATTGTATTGATTCGCTCTTTTATTGGAACGCACAATAAAGCACGTATCTTCTACACTATAATTACTGTAGGCACTTTGAATAGCATCTTGTATATCGTAACCGTCCGTCAAACGAACAATGTCTTTGAAGCCTTTTAAGTTAAATTGAAAAGTATCCACAAACGAGCTTTTCAAAATCTCTCGCAACTCGGTAGCATTAAATAAAATTCCTGATTTTTCTTCTTGACGCATCACTTCATCCAACTCAATCGAGAACACTTCTTTATGGTAATGCATCGCCAGCAAATCCGTATTTAGTGCCGGACTCACATCCAACTGTACCGGTGGCAACTGCGCCGTATCGCCTAATAACAAGAGTTTGCAATTGTCACCATTATAAACATAAGACATTAAATCATCCAGTAATGAACCGTTTTCATACAGCTTTGATTCGGTATTCACATCCGAAATCATTGAAGATTCATCGACTATAAAAATGGTATTCTTGTGTTTGTTGGCTTGCATGGTAAAAGACACGCCTCCACTTTTGCCTTTCTTGGGGAAATAAATTTTCTTGTGAATCGTAAAAGCCGGTTTGTTTGAATAATTGGCAATGACTTTTGCCGCTCTTCCCGTGGGTGCCAATAAAACATACTTTTTATTGATGGCAACAAGATTATTAACAATCGTAGAAATCACAGTCGTTTTACCCGTTCCGGCGTAGCCTTTTAAAACAAAAAGCTCTTCTTTATTGGTATTGGTTAAAAAAACGGCAATCTGTTGAAAAAAAATATCCTGTTTTACAGTTGGCTGAAACGGAAACTGGTTGCGCAAAACACTGTAAAATTGGGAAGAAGTCATTTAGGATTTATTCTGAAAATTGGATTTCAAATATAGGATTAAGAATTGTAATTTATACTATAATATAAGTTGCGTATAAATTTGTAAGTTTGCCATTCGACAAAAGCAAAAACAAGTATGTGGCAAAACACCAGCGTTATTGATAAAATGTATCAAAAACTTGCGATTCAGGTTTCACTGAATGGCTTGTCCTTTGCTACGTTTGACACGTTGATAAACAAACCCTTGGTGCTGCAAAAAATCGATTTGGGCAAAGTGCATGTTACCACCAAAATTGAAGACTTGTTTGCCGAAGCCTTTCAAAACCATCCTGAACTCAAAGCCGGCTATGATGATATCGTTATTGTTCACAATAATAATTTATCGACGTTTGTACCTACCGCGCTGTTTGATGAAGAGTACTTGGGAAGCTATTTGCAATTTAATACCAAAGTTTTTGAAACCGATTTCTTTGCTTTTGATGAATTGGCCAACTACGAAATGAACAATGTGTACATTCCGTATGTAAATATGAACAATTATTTCATTGATCGTTTTGGTACTTTTGACTACAAACATGCCAACACGGTTTTGGTCAATAAATTATTGGAGGTATCCAAAAACAATGAAGAGCGCAAAATGTTTGTACATGTAAGCGATACGCATTTTGAAATTGTTGTGATTCAAAATCAACAACTGCAACTTTACAATTCCTTTGATTATAAAACACCGGAAGATTTTCTGTACTATATTTTATTCACTGCAGAACAATTGCACCTGAATCCGGAAAACTTCAAATTGGAATTGCTTGGAAAAATCACAGAAGGCGATTCGCTTTACAACATCGCTTATAAATACGTTCGCAACGTTTCCCTGTTTGATGTAAGCTTTATGTCGAATCCTTTCTCGGAAACCGAAAATCGCGAACACTTTATCCTATTACATTCATGAGAATCATCTCGGGCAAATACAAAGGCCGACGCATAGCACCACCCAAAAACCTCCCAGTTCGTCCTACGACAGACATGAGCAAAGAGGCACTGTTTAATGTCTTGAACAATCATTTCAACTTTTCGGAACTGAAAGTATTAGAACTTTTTGCCGGCACGGGAAGCATTAGTTACGAATTTGCCTCTCGCGGTTGTTCGCCGATTCTTTGTGTTGATGGCGATATGGGTTGTGTAAATTTCATCAAAAAAACGGCTAAGGAGTTTGACTTTGATATTACGGCCATAAAAAGTGATGTCTTTAAATTTCTCGAAAAACATACCGGTAACTATGATATTATTTTTGCCGACCCTCCTTATGGCATGAGTCAGCAGGAATTCGAGAAAATCATTCAGCTTATCTTTGAAAACGAATTATTGGATGAAGAAGGAATGCTCATTGTTGAACATTCCAAATACACCAAGTTGGATCATATGGCGAATTACTCGTTCCAAAAAAACTATGGCGGTTCTGTTTTTACGTTCTTCGAATTTGAAAGTGATGAAGAAGAGTCAGAAGACTTTGAAGAGGAGGATGAAAGCTAAAAAAACTTCGTAATTCAAAAAAAGCAGACCTATAAGCCGGATTCTGTATCCACTGTTGTGGTGGACCCTTATCATTTATCTAGACCAACAATTGCTCATTGGTTCGAGCTTCCTACCCTTCGACAACGGACGAGTAGCCCTTAAATGCCGATATACTTGGAATTTCACCGCATAGAGTTTACCTGGTTTCACTACAGCCGAACTGTACTTGCTTTCTGTTGCACTTGTCCTCGCCTTTCAACGGACGGGTGTTACCCGCTATGCTACTCTGTGGTGTCCGGACTTTCCTCTTCAACAAGTTGAAGCGATAAGGCGGTCTGCGAGGCAAAGGTAGTAATTAAGAATTACGAATTAGAAATTATGAATTATGAATTGAAAATTTGAGTCGTAAGTTGGATTTGTTATATTTAGTACAAATTTGTGATTATGAAAATTGATAAAATTTGGATTCTTAGCCTGATGATTTGTTGGAACTTTTCTTTTGCCTGCAAATGCTTTGAAATTGAGAAGGAAGTAATGGTTGAAAAAGGCCTGAAAAATGCTGACATTGTTTTTTATGGAGAATTAATCAAATCTGACAGTATACAAGAAACATATACTTTTAGAATAATAGAACTCTTTAAAGGAAATTTCAAATCAGCTATCATATCAGGTAAAACTACAAGTGATTGCTCAATTTTTCCATTTGAAAAAGGTTTTTGGATTGTGTATTCAAAACTTTCTAAAGACAAAATCATAGATATCAGTATGTGTTCTCCGTCGCAATCGATGGATTTTGGATTTGGCTATCCTCCTCCTCCTCCCAAAATTAATATAAATGGCAAATTGGTTAATCCAAGCGAAACAGAAATCCGGTTATTTGAATTGGAATATAAAAACAAATCTCTTAGCAATTTCATTTACCAACTGGAAAAACTTAGACAATATAAAACATCACATATTTCATTAGCTGAAGAATCAAAAAACAGATTTCAAAATAAAATTACCATCATTTCACTTACAACCAATATGTTACTTTTATTAACCATACTCCTTATAATTGTTAGTAAAAAAAAGTCAAATAACCGAATAACTCCATAACCAAACCAACTATTATTTTATATTTGTAATCCGATTAAATCGTATGGAACAATTTGTAGTATCAGCGCGTAAGTACCGTCCGCAAACGTTTAAAGACGTTGTTGGGCAACAGGCTATTACCAACACTTTGCTCAATGCCATAGAAAGTAATCACCTGGCTTCTGCCCTTTTATTTACCGGTCCGAGAGGTGTGGGTAAAACCACTTGTGCTCGTATTTTGGCTCGAAAAATCAACCAACCGGGTTATGATGATCCATTTGAAGATTTTGCTTTTAATGTTTTTGAATTAGATGCCGCTTCTAACAACTCGGTTGACGATATTCGTAATCTGATTGACCAAGTTAGAATCCCGCCACAAACCGGGCAGTACAAAGTGTATATCATTGACGAGGTGCACATGTTGTCTTCGGCTGCTTTCAATGCTTTTTTGAAAACACTCGAAGAACCGCCAAAGCATGCCATTTTCATTTTGGCCACGACTGAAAAGCACAAAATCATTCCCACTATATTATCGCGTTGTCAAATTTTTGATTTCAAACGTATTACCGTTAAAGATGCTAAAGAACATTTAGCCGAAGTCGCCAACAGTCAGGGCGTAGCTTTTGAAGATGACGCTTTACACATCATTGCTCAAAAAGCCGATGGTGCCATGCGTGACGCTTTGTCGATATTTGACCGAGTGGTTTCCTACTGCGGTAACAATTTAACCCGTCAGGCGGTAACCGAAAATTTGAACGTTCTGGATTACGAGACTTATATCAACATGACCGATTTGATTTTGGAAAATAAGATTCCGGAAGTACTGTTGGCCTATAATGATATCTTATCAAAAGGATTTGACGGTCATCATTTCATAGCCGGACTGGCTTCGCATTTCAGGGATTTATTGGTAGCCAAAAACCCTGCAACACTTTCTTTATTAGAAATGGGTGAAGCTGCACAACAACTCTACGGACAACAAGCACAAAAAGTAACTCAAGACTTTTTATTAAAAGGAATTGATATTGCCAATGATTCCGATTTGAAATTCAAAAGCAGTCAAAACCAACGCCTCTTAGTTGAACTGGCCCTGATGCAAATTGCCTCTATCACTTTTGATGGAGAAAAAAAAAAGCTGACTTCATAATTCCGGCAACGTATTACCGCAACAATAGTTTTTCAATACAAGAAGTACAACCTACAAAGTTGGAAGTTCAAAATATTGAGAAAGTTGAAGTTGTTCAGCCTCCAGTAACCACAACCCAGAAATCAGAAGAAGTTGTCGCAAAAACTGAACAACCAACAACTAGTAATCAGCAACCAACATCCAAAGTTTCCGCTTTATCGTTAGCCAGTATCAAAGCCAAAAAAGAAATGGCTGAAAATTTTAAAGCTACCATTAAAGAGGATACGTATTTACCCAATGAAGCTTTTACCGAAACCGAAATGCTGGAGCAATGGCTCAAATATGCTCAGCGAATGGAAGACAAAGGCTTTCGTATTATTGCTTCATTATTAACGATTAACGACCCAACTTTAGACGGCACTACCATTATTCATGAGTTACCTAATGAAAGTTCTAAAATAGATTTTGAAAAAGAAAGACCGGAGCTTTTAGGATATTTACGTGGCAAACTACACAACCACGATTTACAAATTCAGGTAAAAGTTAACGAGGCTTTAGTGGTCAAAAAAGCCTTTACCAACCAAGACAAATACAACCGTTTGGTGGAAATCAATCCAAACTTGGCACTTTTAAAGAAGATGTTTGATTTGGATGTATAGCCCCTATGGCTGCTTTTTGTCTTTTAAAATTCCCAATAAAAAACTCAATGCCACTAAGATCATGGCAAAAATTCCTAAATAGTGGGTCATATTGGTTTTAAACCTCAAATCTTCATAATCAATATTGAAGAGATGATATCCAATAATAACAAGAGCTATTACCAATCCGAGTGTTCTAAATGTTTTCATATTTTATTTTTCCATGATACATAGCTTTCACGATACCATCGGAAAGTCCAATTTTTGGCACATACAAATGACGGGCACCACTCCACTTCATAGCATTCAAATAAATGCGCGTTGCGGGTATAATTACGTCGGCACGGTCCGTGTTCATTGCCAATTCAGCAATGCGTTGTTCGTAGGATAACGAGTTTAAATATTGGTATTGCGAGTTCAGGTACAGGAACGAAAGTGGTTTGTCCTGCAGTTTGCCTGACATTTTGAAGAGTCGATTAATGTTTCCACCGGAGCCAATCATGGTGATATTATCGTAGTCTTCGGTAACGGTTTTAATCCATTTTTCAATTTCCTGCCAAACGATATCGGTGACCATATTGTTGAGTAAACGTACTGTACCGTTTTTGAACGATTTGGATGCCACCATTTTGCCTTCAGAAAACAGAGAGAACTCGGTACTACCTCCACCCACATCAACATACAAGTAAGTTTGGTCGGTTTTCAGGAAGTTATGCAAATCGGAAGAAGCAATGATAGCTGCCTCAGATTTACCGTCAATAATTTCGATATCAATTTCTGATTTTTCTCGAATAATATCAGCAACATCCTTGCCATTATAGGCCTCACGCATGGCCGAAGTGGCGCAGGCTTTGTATCGTTCAACCTTATATACTTTCATTAATAACTTAAAAGCTTTCATGGCATCAATCATTCGATTAATGTTTTCATCTGAGATTTCACCAACAGTAAAAGCATCCTGCCCAAGTCGAATAGGCACGCGAATCAAAGCACTCTTGTTGAACTGCGTTTCTTTATCGGGTTGTTCTACTACGTTGGCAATGAGCAGTCTCATGGCATTGGAACCAATATCGATTGCTGCATATTTTTTGATTGAAATCATTCTTTTTGCTATAAGATTTGAGGTTTATATTTTATCCTGAATTACTTCTAAACGATCGCGGTAATAATTATAGGTTTCATGTTGTGCTCGGAAAATAGGCTCACCTTCTTTGCGAACACGGTATTTGTTTTCAAATTTATCGGAATGGAAACGGGCTTTCACATTTCCTTTCCATCCTACATTAAAGGTATCTATGATTTGCTTTTTGATTTCTTCATCATAAATAGGACAAGTAACTTCAACCCTGCCGTCTAAGTTACGAGTCATAAAATCGGCCGAGGAAATATAAACCTCAGGATCATCATTATTGCAAAAAATATAGGAACGGGTGTGCTCTAAAAAGTAGTCCACTATGCTCACCGCTTCTATATTTTCACTCATGCCTTTTACTCCGGGAATCAACGAACAAATGCCACGAACTTGCAATTTTATTTTCACTCCGGCATTACTGGCTTCGTATAATTTGTCAATAATAGGGTAATCCGAAAGGCTGTTCATCTTTAAATTGATGTATGCAGGACGGCCCACTTTGGCATTATTTATTTCGCGGTCAATCAGTTTATAAAACTTAGAACGGGTGTAATGTGGAGACACAATCAGATGCTTGTATCGGTGAATTCGATAATTCACATCAAAGAAATCAAAGATTTTGTTGACGTCTTTTAAAATTTGCTGATGACTGGTAAACAAAGTCAAATCGGTATAAATCTTAGCTGTTGTTTCATTGAAATTTCCGGTAGAAATAAAGCCATAGCGTTTAAGTTTTCCGTCTTCAATTCTATCAATTACACATATCTTACTATGCACTTTTAAGCCTTTGATACCAAAAATCAGTTCGATACCTTCTTGTTGCATTTGCTCGGCATAAGAAATATTACTGGCTTCATCAAAGCGCGCTTGGAGTTCAATTTGCACAGTAACTTTTTTGCCGTTTTTGGCAGCATTAATAAGCGAACTTACGATTTGCGAGTTTTTGGCCAAACGGTATAATGTAATTTTTATGGTCGTAACTTTAGGGTCTAAAGCTGCTTCGCGCAGGAATTTAATAAGATAAGAAAACGACTGAAACGGAGCATTAACCAAATAATCCTTCTTGGCTATCTTATTCAAAATACTTCCATCAAGCGACAATCCTTCCACCGGAAGCGGCACTCGTGGCGGATACAATAAATCAAATCGACCCAGATTGGGAAAGCTCATATAGTCACGACGGTTGTGGTATCTTCCGCCGGGAATAATTCCATCAGAAGCATCAATCCCCATTTTATTCAAGAAAAATTTCAGTGTATCTTTATCAATATGTTGATCGTAAACAAAACGAACAGGCTCTCCTATTCTTCTATCTTTTACGGATGTTGCAATCTTTTCGAGCATACTTTTACTCATATCACTATCAATGTCGAGCTGGGCATCACGCGTAATTTTTATCATGTGTGCCGAAATGCTTTCGTAATCAAAAATATTGAAGATGCTACTCAAATTATAGCGAATCACATCATCTAAAAGCATCAAATATTGTTTGCCGTTTTTAGCCGGAAGTTCTACTATACGATTGGTGTTTTTAGGAATTTCGATAATAGCATATCGTACTTCAGGTTTAGCTTTTTTACTAAGCCCAGCATCGTAGGTTTTGACTCGGTTTTCATAACCAATTTGACAGCCAAGTAGCCGGAAGTATCTTTCAGCAAAGGGAATTCAGCCAAATCATTTAGGATAATTGTAACGAGTTCGGGGCTTATTTTTTGAATAAAAAACTCTCTGACAAAATTCTCGTGCTCCGGAGAGATTTCGGTTTCATCAACAATAATGATATTTTGTTTTACAAGTTCGTTTTCAATGATTTTCAACACTCTTAAACTTTCCGCTTGTTGTTTAATCACAATTTCGGTAATGTCTTTAACCAATTGTTGCGCCGTAATCCCTCCGAGAATTTTTTCACCGGTCGCACCTGATAAACTTAAACGACGAATAGCGGCAAAACGCACTCGGAAAAACTCATCTAAATTATTAGAAAAAATACCTATAAACCGTAATCTTTCTAACAAAGGAACCGCTTCATCAGCGGCTTCCTGTAATACTCTGGCATTGAATGCCAGCCAACTTTTTTCTCTGTCTATGTAGCGAAAACTATTTTCTGTGCTCATAATTATTTTAAATCTCTTGGGAAAATAACTTTTTTAGTAATGCCCTTTCCGATATCATTCCAACTGTGATTGTCAAAGATAATATTCACAAATCCGGCAGTCGAAACATTATCAATAAAAACGTTCCCAAATTTATTGACAAAATTTGTAATAGCCTCATTATGGCCAAAAACAATCAAATGTTCGTATTCATCAGAACACGACTTTATGATTTGCTCTAACTTACTTTCATCAAAAGTGTATAAGTCATCTTTAAACTGTATACTTTCCACCGGAAAGGAAAGGTTCTGGGCAAAAATCATGGCAGTTTCCGAAGCTCGCTTAGCGGCACTACTCCACACCAAAAACGATTTGGGAATTTCGTTTCCTATATGAGATGAAACCAAATGTGCATCTTGAATACCTCTACCGGTCAATGGCCTGTCAAAGTCGCGAAGAGGAGCTTCCCAACTTGATTTAGCGTGGCGAACAAGGATTAACTGTTTCATATCTGAACTATTTTGAAAGTATAAATTTAAGGTATTAAAATGTATAATGAAAACATTATTGAAGAGTTTGCTGTTTAGTGCACTTCTCTATATAAATATTGACCAACCAAAATATTACAACTGATATAAATCATGTTATTTAACAATTGTAATGGGTAACTTTAATATCTAAAATAAAATGTTAAAATGAAAAAATGTTATAAACAAGCTAGTGTTAATAAATAAATGTAGTAATAAACCTTACAAAAAAGTTAAATAATGCACTTTATCTATAAAATAATGCATTTTATCGATGTTTTTTTTGGTCATTTAAAAAACATGTACTACTTTCGAACTGTTAAAACAATCTATTTAATGAAAATTTAACCTTAAAACCCCAAATAACATGTCAAAAATCAAACAAAAAACCAAAAAAAACCGCTACCCTAAGACGGAAAATTGAAAGAAAAACGTCATTTTGTCGAGTTTTCGAGTCGTTTACAGAGAAAATAGATGAATAAAGTTAGTCAGCCCTACTTTTGTTGACATAGTATAACCCAATTATCTATCCTACCAAAAACGCCTACATTAAAGATACTCTACGCCCAAAATGCTAGTTTTCAAAAAATTATTTTTACTAAACCTAATTGTATGAAATCAAAATCTACTATTTCAAAAAAATTGTATGCCTTTTTGATATTTAGTTTACTAAGTATCTCCATGACATACGGGCAAGCTTTCCCGCCAGCCAATACCTCATGTACGTCGAAAGACCTTGAGATTGTGGCAGCCCAGTTAACCGGCGGAGATGTTTGTAACTCTTGCCCAACAGCTACTACGCTGACAAGAACACTTACTTTAGGAATTAAAAACACTACCGGTTCCACAAGAACTTCATTTGCCTTTTGGGGAATGTTGGAAATTTATAGTGGTACCACCGGTGCATTAATTTCTTCTGTACAGAGAACAGGATGTGGAGGACCTTTACCGGGTGGCTCAACAACCTATTTGAGTTTTGGTGACATTACCTATACTTGTGGTGATGTTATCAAAATTTCTAATATCTGGGAAGCTTGGACCACGGCGAGTGGAAGTGAAGTTTGTCCTTTAGATCCAAACAATATTTCTCCAAAATGTGGTAAGATACCATCTATAACGGTTAATGGTGGAGTCAATGGTGAATTTGTTTTGACAAGTTCACAATGTGGTTCTGCAACTGGTGCTATAGATTTAACACCAACCGGAGGAACATCACCTTTTACTTATACATGGACTGCTTCCGATGGTGGAGTTGTACCTGTTGGTCAAGCAAACAATCAAGATCTTACCGGTCTAGTATCGGGAACTTATACAGTTGTTATCAAAGATGCTAATAATTGTACAATAACTAAATCAAGAACTATAACAGCAACTACACCTGCTGTTGCCACGTTTAATTCAACTAGTAATATTACTGTAGCTTGTGGCTCGGCAACAACAAGTTCATTAAGTTATACCAACAGTGGTTCCGGATCTTGTTTAATCAGTGGTTCAGTTACTTCAACTTTAAGTACACAAACACCTGCTGGTGCTTGTGGTGGTACAGTAACCGAGACTTGGACATTCACAGATGCTTATGGCAGAACTATAACCAAAACAAGAACTATAACAGTAAGTCCTGCAGCTTTACCAACGATGACAGCTCCGGCTAATACAACGGTAGCTTGTGGTGCCTTACCGGCTCCTTCTACTATTGCATTCTCTAACGGTTTAACCGGAGGATGTTTAGTAAGCGGAACTTCTAATCCGTCTACTTTCTCTGCAACGCCTAACGCTTGTGGGGGAACTGTTACGGAAACTTGGACAGCAACTGATTCCTGTGGAAGAGCTTTGGCTCCGGTTTCAAGAACGATAACAGTAAGTCCTGCAGCTTTACCAACGATGACAGCTCCGGCTGCTACAACAGTAACTTGTGGCGCCTTACCGGCTCCTTCTACTATTTCATTCTCTAACGGGTTAACCGGAGGATGTTTAGTAAGCGGAACTTCGAATCCTTCTACTTTCTCTGCAACGCCTAACGCTTGTGGGGGAACTGTTACGGAAACTTGGACCGCTACTGATTCTTGCGGAAGAGCTTTGGCTCCGGTTTCAAGAACGATAACAGTAAGTCCTGCGGATTTACCAACAATGACAGCTCCGGCTGCTACAACAGTAGCTTGTGGTGCTTTACCGGCTCCTTCTACTATCTCATTCTCTAACGGGTTAACCGGAGGATGTTTAGTAAGCGGAACTTCGAATCCTTCTACTTTCTCTGCAACACCTAATGCTTGTGGGGGAACTGTTACCGAAACTTGGACTGCTACCGATTCTTGTGGAAGAGCTTTGGCTCCGGTTTCAAGAACGATAACAATTAGTCCTGCAGCTTTACCAACGATGACAGCTCCGGCTAATACAACAGTAGCTTGTGGTGCTCTACCGGCTCCTTCTACTATATCATTCTCTAACGGGTTAACCGGAGGATGTTTAGTAAGCGGAACTTCGAATCCTTCTACTTTCTCTGCAACGCCTAATGCTTGTGGGGGAACTGTAACAGAAACTTGGACAGCAACTGATTCTTGCGGAAGAGCTTTGGCTCCGGTTTCAAGAACGATAACAGTAAGTCCTGCAGCTTTACCAACGATGACAGCTCCGGCTGCTACAACAGTAGCTTGTGGCGCCTTACCGGCTCCTTCTACTATTTCATTCTCTAACGGGTTAACCGGAGGATGTTTAGTAAGCGGAACTTCGAATCCTTCTACTTTCTCTGCAACGCCTAATGCTTGTGGGGGAACTGTAACAGAAACTTGGACCGCTACTGATTCTTGCGGAAGAGCTATGGCTCCGGTTTCAAGAACGATAACCGTAAGCCCTGCGGATTTACCAACAATGACAGCTCCGGCTGCTACAACAGTAGCTTGTGGTGCTTTACCGGCTCCTTCTACTATCTCATTCTCTAACGGGTTAACCGGAGGATGTTTAGTAAGCGGAACTTCGAATCCTTCTACTTTCTCTGCAACGCCTAATGCTTGTGGGGGAACTGTTACCGAAACTTGGACAGCAACTGATTCTTGTGGAAGAGCTTTGGCTCCGGTTTCAAGAACGATTACCGTAAGTCCTGCGGATTTACCAACGATGACAGCTCCGGCGGCTACAACAGTAGCTTGTGGTGCTTTACCGGCTCCTTCTACTATCGCATTCTCTAACGGTTTAACCGGAGGATGTTTAGTAAGCGGAACTTCGAATCCTTCTACTTTCTCTGCAACGCCTAACGCTTGTGGGGGAACTGTAACGGAAACTTGGACAGCAACTGATTCTTGCGGAAGAGCTTTGGCTCCGGTTTCAAGAACGATTACCGTAAGTCCTGCAGCTTTACCAACGATGACAGCTCCGGCTGCTACAACAGTAGCTTGTGGTGCCTTACCGGCTCCTTCTACTATAGCATTTTCTAACGGTTTAACCGGTGGATGTTTAGTAAGCGGAACTTCGAATCCTTCTACTTTCTCTGCAACGCCTAATGCTTGTGGGGGAACTGTAACGGAAACTTGGACAGCAACTGATTCTTGTGGAAGAGCTTTGGCTCCGGTTTCAAGAACGATAACAGTAAGTCCTGCGGATTTACCAACAATGACAGCTCCGGCTGCTACAACAGTAGCTTGTGGTGCCTTACCGGCTCCTTCTACTATATCATTCTCTAACGGTTTAACCGGTGGATGTTTAGTAAGCGGAACTTCGAATCCTTCTACTTTCTCTGCAACGCCTAATGCTTGTGGGGGAACTGTTACGGAAACTTGGACAGCAACTGATTCTTGCGGAAGAGCTTTGGCTCCGGTTTCAAGAACGATAACAATTAGCCCAGCAGCTTTACCAACAATGACAGCTCCGGCGGCTACAACGGTAGCTTGTGGTGCTTTACCGGCTCCTTCTACTATCGCATTCTCTAACGGTTTAACCGGAGGATGTTTAGTAAGCGGAACTTCTAATCCGTCTACTTTCTCTGCAACACCTAACGCTTGTGGGGGAACTGTTACCGAAACTTGGACCGCTACTGATTCTTGTGGAAGAGCTTTGGCTCCGGTTTCAAGAACGATAACCGTAAGTCCTGCGGATTTACCAACAATGACAGCTCCGGCCGCTACAACAGTAGCTTGTGGTGCCTTACCAGAATCTACTACTATATCATTCTCTAACGGTTTAACCGGTGGATGTTTAGTAAGCGGAACTTCGAATCCTTCTACTTTCTCTGCAACGCCTAATGCTTGTGGGGGAACTGTTACGGAAACTTGGACAGCAACTGATTCTTGCGGAAGAGCTTTGGCTCCGGTTTCAAGAACGATTACCGTAAGTCCTGCGGATTTACCAACAATGACAGCTCCGGCCGCTACAACAGTAGCTTGTGGTGCTTTACCGGCTCCTTCTACTATCGCATTCTCTAACGGTTTAACCGGAGGATGTTTAGTAAGCGGAACTTCTAATCCTTCTACTTTCTCTGCAACGCCTAACGCTTGTGGTGGAACTGTAACGGAAACTTGGACCGCTACCGATTCTTGTGGAAGAGCTTTGGCTCCGGTTTCAAGAACGATTACCGTAAGTCCTGCGGATTTACCAACAATGACAGCTCCGGCCGCTACAACAGTAGCTTGTGGTGCTTTACCGGCTCCTTCTACTATCGCATTCTCTAACAGTTTAACCGGAGGATGTTTAGTAAGCGGAACTTCTAATCCTTCTACTTTCTCTGCAACACCTAATGCTTGTGGGGGAACTGTTACGGAAACTTGGACAGCTACTGATTCTTGTGGAAGAGCTTTGGCTCCGGTTTCAAGAACGATAATAGTAAGTCCTGCTGATTTACCAACTATGACAGCATTAGCTCCAATTACAGTAACTTGTGGTGCAGTACCAGAATCTACTACTATTCCGTTTACTAACGGATTAAGTGGAGGATGTTTATTGAATGGAACTTCAAATCCTTCTACTTTTACAACTACTGTTGAAGGATATTGTAATGGAAAAGTTGTTGAAACTTGGACTGCTACTGATGCTTGTGGAAGAGAATTAGCCTCAGTATCGAGAACCATAACTGTTGACGATAATATAGCGCCAACATTTACAACACCGGATAATATTACCATAAACACAGATGCAAATTGTAACGTAAATCTTGATCCAACAGCAACTGGAGGTGTAAAAAATCCAAGCGATAATTGTGATCCTAATCCAACCGTTAGTTATGTTGACAACGATTGTTTCGGAAACTTCACTGAAGGTTCTGTAAATGCAGGAACGGGGAATTACTTCACCTTTGATATTTCTGGTTTTGATAATTTAACTGCAAAAGATATTGAAAAAGTAGCTTTAGCGTTTGACACTAATCAAGGAAAAGGTAGAGTTCAATTCACTTTAGTTTCTCCAAGCGGTCAAGGGGTTGTCCTTGTTGGACCGTACTGTAACGGAGGGAATTGTGATACCACAAATACAACTGAATTATATTTACCTATATTCTATCCTAACGCTTCTGGTTATCCACAATGGAATAATGCCAATATAATCACTAGCGGCTCAACTGTTAATCTTACTCCAAACGGAAATCTTTCCGGGGCGAATACTATTAACGGATTAACTTCTTATGTTTCCGGTTTTGAAAATTTAACCGGTCCGATGAACGGAACTTGGTTTGTTTATGCTCAAAAAGTAGGGAATGAACTTGGTGCCATCCGTTTCAAAAGCGTTTGCTTAACACCGGCTAATACTTGTCCGAATAATAAAGTAATTACCAGAACTTGGACTGTTACTGATATGTGTGGTAATTCCACTTCAGGAAATCAAACCATAAAAATTCAGGATGTAACTGCTCCTAATTGGGATACTGCTACAGGTTCATTAGACAGAACACTAGAATGTAGTGATACGGCAGGTATAACTGCAGCTCAAGTCTTAGCGCCAATCGCTATTGATAATTGTGCAGGAACAGTAACTTATACTAAAACGTCTAGTGCTTTTGTAGCCTCTCAAGGCTGTATTAATGCCGGTACATATACTAATACTTGGATTGCTAAAGACGTTTGTAGCAATACTTCTACAGTATTTACTCAAAAAATTACGATTCAAGATACCACCGCTCCTATTTGGACAACAGCCAACGGAACATTGAATATGACTGTTGAATGTAGTGATAATCAAGCATTGGAAGATGCTCAGGCACTATTCCCTGTTGCGTCTGATTTATGTGATGCTGATGTTACTAATATAGTTAAAAAAGGAGGTAATTTCGTAGCCAATACCAATTGTGCTAATACTGGTACTTATACCAATACTTGGAGTGTTATGGATGCTTGTGGTAATAATTCTGTTGAATTCACACAAGTCATTACAGTTGTTGATACCACAAAACCACAAATTACAACTAGTGCTTCAGATTTAATTGTACAATGTGATGGTAGTGGAAATTCAGGCGCATTACAACAATGGTTAGATAATCATGGTGGTGCTGTAGCCTCTGACAGTTGCTCTAATGTAACATGGTCTAACAACTTTGCCTCTATTGCAAGTGATTGTTCTGCTGCTGTTACAGTAATATTTAAAGCTACGGATGGTTGTAACAATTCTGAAACAACTTCAGCTACATTTACTATCCAAGATACCATTGCTCCAATATGGAGTACTTTTGCAGGGTCATTAGACAAAACTTTAGAATGTAGTGATTTGGAAGGACTTGCAACTGCAAATACCGTATTCCCAACAGCTACTGACAATTGTGACAGCGTTTTAACTAATATTGTTAAAACTAATGGTCAATTTGCACCTTCAAGTACATGTTCTACTATTGGTACTTATACTAATACATGGAAAGTAACAGATACTTGTGGAAATGCATCAGAAAATTTCGTTCAAACCATTACGATAATTGATACTACCAAACCTACATTCACAGCTCCTGCAGATATCACTATCTACACTACTGATGCTTGTACGTATGATGCTTCTGTTCAATTTACTGGTGATGTGACTGATGAGGCTGACAATTGTTCAACTGATTTGAATGCTACCTTCACTGATGCTGATCCGGTAGCAGGTGCTTGTGCAGGTTCATATACTATCGTTCGTACTTGGTCATTAACCGACTGTGCAGGAAACAATACAACTCACGATCAAACCATTACGGTATCAGACAACATCAAGCCTACTTTCACAGTTCCTGCAGATATCACTATCTACACTACTGATGCTTGTACTTATGATGCTTCAGTTACTTTCACTGGAGATGTAACTGATGAAGCGGACAACTGTTCAACTGATTTGAATGCTACATTCACTGATGCTACTCCGGTAGCGGGTGCTTGTGCCGGGTCTTACACTATCGTTCGTACTTGGTCATTAACCGATTGTGCAGGAAACAATACTACTCACGATCAAACCATCACCGTGTCTGATAACATCAAACCTACATTTACAGCTCCTGCAGATATCACTATCTACACTACTGATGCTTGTACTTATGATGCTTCGGTTCAATTTACTGGTGATGTGACTGATGAGGCGGACAACTGTTCAACTGATTTGAATGCTACATTCACTGATGCTACTCCGGTAGCGGGTCAATGTGCCGGGTCTTACACTATCGTTCGTACTTGGTCATTAACCGACTGTGCAGGAAACAATACTACTCACGATCAAACCATCACCGTGTCTGATAACATCAAACCTACATTTACAGTTCCTGCAGATATCACTATCTACACTACTGATGCTTGTACTTATGATGCTTCAGTTACTTTCACTGGAGATGTAACTGATGAAGCGGACAACTGTTCAACTGAGTTGAATGCTACATTCACTGATGCTACTCCGGTAGCGGGTGCTTGTGCAGGTTCATACACTATTGTTCGTTCATGGTCATTAACTGATTGTGCCGGTAATAACACTACTCACGATCAAACCATTACGGTATCGGATAACATCAAGCCTACTTTCACAGCTCCTGCAGATATTACTATCTACACTACTGATGCTTGTACATATGATGCTTCGGTTCAATTTACTGGTGATGTGACTGATGAAGCGGACAACTGTTCTACTGATTTGAATGCAACATTCACTGATGCTGATCCGGTAGCCGGAGAATGTAGCGGTGGGTATGCCATAACACGTACATGGTCATTAACCGATTGTGCCGGTAATACAACTACTCATACACAGTTGATCACTTTAACTGATAACATAGCACCTACTTTCACAGCTCCTGCAGATATCACTATCTACACTACTGATGCTTGTACCTATGATGCTTCGGTTCAATTTACTGGTGATGTAACAGATGAAGCAGACAACTGTTCAATAACTAACTTAAATGCTACTTTCACTGATGCTGCTCCTGTAGCTGGTCAATGTGCAGGTTCTTACACTATCGTTCGTACTTGGTCATTAACCGATTGTTCAAATAATAACACTACTCACGATCAAACCATTACGGTATTGGATAATATCAAACCTACATTTACAGCGCCTGCAGATATCACTATCTACACGACTGATGCTTGTACTTATGATGCTTCGGTTCAATTTACTGGTGATGTGACTGATGAGGCGGACAACTGTTCTACTGATTTGAATGCTGCATTCACTGATGCTACTCCGGTAGCGGGTGCTTGTGCCGGGTCTTATACTATCGTTCGTACTTGGTCATTAACCGATTGTGTAGGAAACAATACTACTCACGATCAAACCATCACCGTGTCTGATAACATCAAACCTACATTTACAGTTCCTGCAGATATCACTATCTACACTACTGATGCTTGTACGTATGATGCTTCAGTTACTTTCACTGGAGATGTGACTGATGAAGCGGACAACTGTTCAACTGATTTGAATGCTACATTCACTGATGCTGCTCCGGTAGCGGGTGCTTGTGCAGGTTCATATACTATCGTTCGTACATGGTCGTTAACCGATTGTGCAGGAAACAATACAACTCACGATCAAACCATCACGGTATCGGATAACATCAAACCTACTTTCACAGCTCCTGCAGATATCACTATCTACACTACTGATGCTTGTACTTATGATGCTTCAGTTCAATTTACTGGTGATGTGACTGATGAGGCTGACAACTGTTCAACTGGCTTGAATGCTACATTCACTGATGCTGCTCCGGTAGCGGGTGCTTGTGCAGGTGCGTATACTATCGTTCGTACTTGGTCGTTAACCGATTGTGCAGGAAACAATACAACTCACGATCAAACCATCACGGTATCGGATAACATCAAACCTACTTTCACAGCTCCTGCAGATATCACTATCTACACTACTGATGCTTGTACCTATGATGCTTCAGTTACTTTCACTGGTGACGTTACGGATGAAGCGGACAACTGTTCAACTGATTTGAATGCTATATTCACCGATGCTGCTCCGGTAGCGGGTGCTTGTGCAGGTTCATATACTATCGTTCGTACATGGTCTTTAACCGACTGTGCAGGAAACAATACAACTCACGATCAAACCATCACGGTTTCCGATAACATCAAACCTACATTTACAGTTCCTGCAGATATCACTATCTACACAACTGATGCTTGTACATATGATGCTTCGGTTCAATTTACTGGTGATGTGACTGATGAAACAGACAACTGTTCTACTGATTTGAATGCTACATTTACTGATGCTACTCCGGTAGCGGGTGCTTGTGCTGGTTCATATACTATCGTTCGTACATGGTCATTAACCGACTGTGCTGGGAACAATACAACTCACGATCAAACTATCACGGTATCGGATAACATCAAGCCTACATTCACAGCTCCTTCAGATATCACTATCTACACTACTGATGCTTGTACTTATGATGCTTCAGTTCAATTTACTGGTGATGTGACTGATGAAACAGACAACTGTTCTACTGACTTGAATGCTACATTTACTGATGCTACTCCGGTAGCGGGTGCTTGTGCAGGTTCATATACTATTGTTCGTACTTGGTCTTTAACTGACTGTGCAGGTAATAATACTACTCATGATCAAACCATCACGGTATCGGATAACATCAAACCTACTTTCACAGCTCCTACAGATATTACTATCTACACTACTGATGCTTGTACGTATGATGCTTCGGTTACTTTCACTGGAGATGTGACTGATGAGGCGGACAACTGTTCTACTGATTTGAATGCTACATTCACTGATGCTGCTCCGTTAGCAGGTGCTTGTGCAGGTTCTTATACTATCGTTCGTACTTGGTCGTTAACCGATTGTGCCGGTAATACTACAACTCACGATCAAACCATTACGGTATCGGATAACATCAAACCTACTTTCACAGTTCCTGCGAGTATTACTATCTACACCACTGACACTTGTACTTATGATACTACAGTAACCTTTACTGGTGATGTTACGGATGAAGCAGACAATTGTTCTACTGGTCTTGAGGCAACATATACAGATGGAGCTCCAGTAGTAGGTGCTTGTGCCGGTTCATATACTATAACTCGTACATGGTCATTAACCGACTGTGCAGGTAATACTACCACACAATACCAAACCATTACTGTGTCTGATAATATCAAACCTATATGGGCAACATTAGCCGGTAGCTTAGATGTGACTTTAGAATGTAGTGATGCGCAAGGATTGACAAATGCTCAGGCTCTTGCTCCACAAGCTACTGATAACTGTACCGCGAATGTAACTTACATCAAAACACCAGGTAGTTATGTAGCTGGCGATTGTCCAAACAGAGGTACTTACACCAATACATGGGTAGCTATCGATGCTTGTTCAAATGCAACTTTAGCCGCATTTACCCAAGTAATCACTATTCAGGATACGACTAAACCGGTTTTAGATACAACAACTTTTGATCCTAATCCACAAGTTACTTGTAACAATATTCCGCCAACACCTGCTTTACAGTTCTCTGATAATTGTTCTTCAGTAAATGTTCCAACTCCTGTTGAAACGCAAACTCCAGTAACAAATAACGCTTATACCATTACCAGAACATGGACAGCAACTGATGAATGTGGAAACGTTACCATCGTTACACAAACTATCGACGTGACGATTCAAGTTCAACCTGGAGATGTAATAACAGCACCTGACAAAATTTGTAACGACGATGATATTTCAGTTACATGGGACTTGGAAAATTATTTGACACTTGGAACACCTTTAAATGGTACTTGGACTAATGTAGATAATGTTGGTACATTAACCGGATCAATATTTAACGCCAATCAAGTAGCTGTAGGTAATCACTCTTTTATCTATACTTATGATAATGGTAGTCCTTGTCCACAAAACATAACTGTTATTATGCCGGTTCAAGAATGTGGCGGTGTTGTAGTTGGATGTGATGACATCGAGGTTCACAATGCCTTTACTCCTAACGGAGATGGTGTAAACGAATATTTCGACATCGAGTTTATCGACCAGCCTTGTCACCAACCAAACAGTGTGGAGATATACAACCGTTGGGGAGTTTTAGTATATGAAACTAAAAACTACGATAACAACACCCGTAAATTTACCGGGGTTTCTGAAGGAAGATCTACCGTGAGTAAATCAGATGAATTACCTGCCGGTACTTACTTCTACATCTTACAATATTCTGACGGAAACGGAAACACGGTAACCGAATCTAAATATTTATACCTTACTAGATAGATAAATCAAATTCCTGAGGATTTTGCCCAAGTCCTCAGGATTTAAAAAAGAAATTATGAGAACAAAAATTTTAATATTCGCTTTGATGTTAACGTGTTACACCGGGATTGCTCAGCAAGATGCCCAGTACACCCAATACATGTATAACACTATCAATATCAATCCCGCTTACGCAGGATCGAGAGGAGTTATGAGTATTTTTGGTTTACATCGTACCCAATGGGTAGGACTTGAAGGCGCACCTACTACTAACGCCTTCTCTTTAAACACTCCAATTAACAATAGTAATCTTGGAGTTGGTTTATCTTTTGTAAATGATAAAATCGGACCTACTAACGATAATACTATCTCTGCTGACGTATCCTATACCGTTCAGATGTCGGAATCTTACAAATTGAATTTTGGAGTAAAGGCATCCGGAAACTTCTTTAATCTGGATAGAGACAAATTAAATCCACAAGATGATACAGACAACCATTTGCAAAATGTCAACAATGACTTCTCTCCTAACTTGGGAGCCGGTGTCTACTTGCACTCTGATAAATTATATCTCGGAATGTCGGTACCTAACTTTTTGCAGGATAAAAAATACAACGACAATGAATTTGCTGTGTTTCAAGAAAGAATGAACTTTTATTTCATCGGTGGGTATGTATTTGACATCTCCCCTTCTATCAAGTTCAAACCTGCTTTCTTAACCAAAGTAGTTACAGGATCTCCGCTTCAGGTAGATGCTTCGGCCAACTTTTTGTTCTTTGACAAGTTGATGCTAGGTGGAGCTTACCGCTGGGATGCCGCGGCAAGTGCCTTGGCCGGGTTCCAAATAACAGACGGATTGTTCATAGGATACAGCTACGATATGGAAACTACTAAGCTTAAACATTACAATTCAGGGTCTCACGAGGTATTTTTGAGATTTGAATTATTCAGTAAAGTCAGCAAAATGACATCACCTAGATTCTTCTAATAACACAACGATTATATTATGAAAAATAAATTTATATATTTAGTACTGATAGCTATCACTTGTGTGAATAGTTATGCGCAGACTTCCACTGCTACTAACAAAAAAGAAGTGAAAGGCAATAAGGAGTATGAAAAATTAGCCTATATAGATGCTATCAAAACCTATGAACGCATTTATGAAAAAGGATATAAATCTCCCGATATGCTGCTCAAAATAGGGAATGCCTACTACTTTAATGCTGAGCTTGAAAAAGCCAACAAGTATTACAGTGAACTTTATGCCATGAATCCGGAACAGGAACCCGAGTTCTATTACCGTCATGCACAAACTCTCAGAGCAGTTAAAGAAAATGAAAAAGCTGATGCTATGTTGGCCTTATTCATGCAAAAAAAAAGTAATGATGCCAGAGCCAAAATACTCTCTAAACACAGAGATTATATGGCAGAAATCAAGAAAAACTCCGGTCGTTACAAAATCGAAAATGCAGGGATAAACTCAAAATACTCTGATTACGGTCCGGCTTTTATGGGCACCAAAGTAATCTTTTCTTCTGCGCGTGATACAGGGAATTTCTCTAAAAGAATACACTCTTGGACAGGCGAACATTTTACCAACCTTTACAGTGCCAATATGGGCGAAGACGGCTCTCTTTCTGCCGTAGATAAGTTTGGTAAACAAATCAACACCAAGTTCCATGAAGATACTCCTGCTTTTACCAAAGACGGTAAAACAGCTTACTTCACCCGTAACAACTACCTTGACGGTAGAGGATTTGATGCCGGGAAAGTAACGTTGCTTAAAATTTACAAAGCTACTCTTGATAAAGACGGAAATTGGACCAACATAACTCCGCTGCCTTTTAACAGCGATAGTTATCAAACCGCTCACCCTGCGCTTTCTTTTGATGAAAAAACCATGTACTTCGCTTCCGATATGCCGGGAACTCACGGGTTATCTGATTTATATCGCGTAAAAATTACAGAAGACGGTTCTTTCGGAACTCCCGAAAACTTAGGGGATGCCATTAACACCGAAGGACGTGAAACCTATCCTTTTGTTAATGAAGACAACGAATTGTACTTTGCCTCTGACGGACAACCGGGTCTGGGTGCCTTGGATATTTTTATCACTAAAGTACCTAAAGACGGCTCGCTGAACTTCAAGCAAGTACTCAACGTAGGAGAAGAAGCCAACGGACCTAAAGATGATTTTGCTTTAATCATTGATTCGAAAACCAAAAAAGGATTCTTAAGCTCTAACCGTGACGGTGGACAAGGCAATGATGATATTTACAAATTTGTGGAAACCAGACCTATCTGGTGTGAGCAAGTGTTATTTGGCGTAGTAACCGATCAGGATACCAAAGTTATTCTACCGGGTGTTGCCCTGACTTTAATGGACAGTAACTTCAACAAAATCAAAGAAACCGTATCTGATGCTCAAGGTAAATACGAATTTACCGAAGTGGAATGTGGTGAAAAATATTATGTAAGAGCTTCTCTGGAAGGATACAACACCAAAGAATCTCCGGTGATTATCGGGAAAGATACCGGAAAAACAGAGCTAAACATCGAACTTGAAAAAACAGCTAAACCTATTCCGATTGGTGGGGATTTAGCCGATGTATTCGGAATCAACTTAATCTATTTTGACTTAGATAAATGGAATATCCGTCCTGATGCTGCCATCGATTTAGCAAAAATCCTCGATGTATTAGAACAATATCCGACTATGAAAATTGATATTCGTTCACATACCGATAGCCGTGCTTCTTTTGCTTACAACGAAAAATTATCAGACAGAAGAGCCAAATCAACCAAAGACTGGTTAATCAAAAACGGTATCAAAGCCGACAGATTAACGGCTAAAGGATACGGAGAATCACAACTCGTGAACAAATGTGCCGATGGCGTACAATGTACCGAAGCGGAACACCAGCTTAACAGAAGAAGTCAATTTATTATTACTGCGTTGTAAAAAAGTTAACTCCTTTATAATCAAACTTTAAAAAAGCCACTCAAATGAGTGGCTTTTTGGTTATAATCCTAAAACTTTTTATAAAATACTAAGCAAAAAAACAAGATAAAAAGAAAGAAAAATCGATAAGAAACAAAGGATAAATGAAAAATGTCACTTTAACGAGTTTTCGAGTTGTTTGTAGAAGAAATTCAGTAGTGAAGCCATGTTACCGTAATTTAGCCAACTATATAGTATAACCCAAAATCGCTATCTACCAAAATGCCTACTAAAATTACTTCAAGCCCAAAATTCAAATTTTCAATAAATTATTCTACTAAAATTAATTGTATGAAATCAAAAATTACTATTTCGAAAAAACTGTTTGTGTTTTTGGTATTTAGCTTGCTATGTACCTCAATGACATTCGCGCAATCAGTTCCACCGGCAAACACCTCGTGTACATCAAATGACCTTGAGGTGGTAGCAGCAAAATTGACTGGTGGAGATGTATGTAACTCGTGCGCCACAACAACGCCATTAACGAGAACACTGACCTTGTCCATCAACAATAAAACCGGTTCAACCCGAGCTGTTTTTGCTTTTTGGGGAACGCTAGAAATTTATAGCGGTACTACAGGAGCTTTAATATCTTCTGTAACCCGAACAGGATGTGCAGGACCTGTTGCTTCAAACAGCATCACTTCGTTAGATTTTGGCACCATTACCTATAACTGTGGTGATGTTATCAAGATTACCAATCTATGGGAAGCTTGGACAACACCTAGCGGTGCATGTCCTTTAAATCCAAATGACATTTCTCCAAAATGTGGAAAACTACCATCGATTACAGTTAATGGTGGTGTGAATGGTGAATTTGCTTTAATACAATCACAATGTGCTTCACCAACTGGTGCGATTGATTTAACACCTACAGGTGGAACAGCTCCTTTTACTTATACATGGACGGCTTCAAATGGCGGTGTAGTGCCTGCAGGACAAGCTACCAACCAAGATCTTACCGGTTTGGTTCCCGGAGATTATACAGTTGTCATCAAAGATGCTAACAATTGTACTATATCAAAAACAAGAACTATTACTGCTACCATACCTTCAATTGCCGTTTTCTCCAATACGAGTGATACCACGGTAGGCTGTGGCGGAGCAACTACCAGTTCTTTAAGCTATACCAACAGCAGTTCAGGAACATGTTTGATCAGTGGTACAGTTACTTCTACTTTAAGTACACAAACACCTGCTGGTGCTTGTGGCGGTACTGTTACTGAAACGTGGACCTATACAGATGCCTATGGCAGAACAATAGTTAAAACACGAACAATAACAGTAAGTCCAGCGGCTTTACCAACAATGACAGCTCCGGCTGCTACAACAGTAGCCTGTGGTTCATTACCTGCACCAAGTACTTTGCCATTTACTAATGGATTAAGTGGTGGTTGTTTAATTAGTGGAACTTCAAACCCTTCTACTTTCTCTGCAACTCCTAATGCTTGTGGTGGAACAGTTACTGAAACTTGGACTGCTACTGATTCATGTGGAAGAGCCTTGGCTCCTGTTTCAAGAATAATAACGGTAAACCCTGCGGCTTTACCAACAATGACTGCAAAAGCTAATACAACTGTGGCTTGTGGCTCATTGCCGGCTCCAAGTACTATTGCATTCTCAAACGGATCAACCGGAGGATGCTTAATCAGCGGTACTTCAAATCCGTCAACTTTTTCTGCAACACCTGATGCTTGTGGCGGAACCGTAACCGAAACTTGGACTGCAACTGATTCTTGCGGAAGAGCTTTAGCGCCTGTTTCAAGAACAATTACAGTAAGTCCAGCAGCTTTGCCAACGATGACGGCTCCTGCTAACATCGTAGCTTCTTGCGGAGGGTTACCTATTGCCAGCACACTTCCATTTACTAATGGATTAAGTGGTGGATGTTCAATTAACGGGACTTCAAACCTTTCTACATTTTCTTCAACTACTACCGGTTTTTGTAATGTAACATTCACCGAAACCTGGACTGCAACAGATTCTTGCGGAAGAGCTTTAGCTCCTGTTTCAAGAACAATTATAATTAATGATACTACCAAACCTACATTCACTGCTCCTGAAGATATTACAATTTACACTACTGCAAATTGTACTTACGATGCTTCTGTGGCTATTACTGGTGATGTAACTGATGAAGCGGACAACTGTTCGACTAATCTTAACGCAACGTTTACTGATGTTGTAACCAATGGAAATTGTCAAGGTTCGAAAACAATTACACGTACTTGGAGTTTATCTGATTTATGCGGAAATCAAGCTATCCCACAAAATCAAATTATAACAATTACTGATAATATTGTACCTTCTTTTACAGCTCCTGCAGATATCACTATCTACACGACTGCTAATTGTTCTTATGATACTTCAGTTGAATTTACAGGAGATGTTACAGATGAAACTGATAATTGCTCAACAAATCTAAATGCAACCTTTAATGATTTAATTACAAATGGAACTTGTGAAGGTTCAAAAATTATTACTCGTACATGGAACTTAATGGATTTATGTGGTAATAAAGCAATTTCACAAACGCAAACCATTACTGTAGAGGATAACATCAAACCAACATTCACAGTTCCAGCAGATATTACTATCTACACTACTGATGCTTGCACTTATGATGCTTCGGTTACTTTTACTGGAGATGTGACTGATGAAACAGACAACTGTTCTACTGATTTGAATGCTACATTCACTGATGCTACTCCGGTAGCGGGTGCTTGTGCAGGTTCATATACTATCGTTCGTACATGGTCGTTAACCGATTGTGCAGGAAACAATACAACTCACGATCAAACAATCACGGTTTCCGATAACATCAAACCGACATTTACAGTTCCTGCAGATATCACTATCTACACTACTGATGCTTGTACTTATGATGCTTCGGTTCAATTTACTGGTGATGTGACTGATGAAACAGACAACTGTTCTACTGATTTGAATGCTATATTCACCGATGCTGCTCCGGTAGCAGGTGCTTGTGCAGGTTCATATACTATCGTTCGTACATGGTCGTTAACCGATTGTGCCGGAAACAATACTACTCACGATCAAACTATCACGGTTTCCGATAACATCAAACCGACATTTACAGTTCCTGCAGATATCACTATCTACACTACTGATGCTTGTACTTATGATGCTTCGGTTCAATTTACTGGTGATGTGACTGATGAGGCTGACAATTGTTCAACTGATTTGAATGCTACATTCACTGATGCTGCTCCGGTAGCGGGTGCTTGTGCAGGTTCATATACTATCGTTCGTACATGGTCGTTAAACGATTGTGCAGGAAACAATACAACTCACGATCAAACCATTACGGTATCGGATAACATCAAACCGACATTTACAGTTCCTGCTGATATTACTATCTACACTACTGATGCTTGTACTTATGATGCTTCGGTTCAATTTACTGGTGATGTGACTGATGAAGCGGACAACTGTTCAACTGATTTGAATGCAACTTACACTGATGCTGCTCCGGTAGCGGGTGCTTGTGCAGGTGCGTATACTATCGTTCGTACATGGTCTTTAACAGACTGTGCAGGTAACAATACTACTCACGATCAAACCATCACGGTATCAGATAACATCAAGCCTACTTTCACAGTTCCTGCAGATATCACTATCTACACTACTGATGCTTGTACTTATGATGCTTCGGTTCAATTTACTGGTGATGTAACGGATGAAGCGGACAACTGTTCAACTGATTTGAATGCTACATTCACTGATGCTGCTCCGGTAGCTGGTCAATGTGCAGGTTCATATACTATCGTTCGTACTTGGTCATTAACCGACTGTGCGGGTAACAATACAACTCACGATCAAACCATCACCGTGTCTGATAACATCAAACCGACATTTACAGTTCCTGCTGATATTACTATCTACACTACTGATGCTTGTACTTATGATGCTTCGGTTCAATTTACTGGTGATGTAACGGATGAGGCGGACAACTGTTCTACGGATTTGAATGCTACCTTCACTGATGCTGCTCCGGTAGCTGGTCAATGTGCAGGTTCATATACTATCGTTCGTACTTGGTCGTTAACCGATTGTGCCGGTAATAATACAACTCACGAACAAACCATTACGGTATCGGATAACATCAAGCCTACTTTCACAGCTCCTGCAGATATCACTATCTACACTACTGATGCTTGTACTTATGATGCTTCAGTTCAATTTACTGGTGATGTGACTGATGAGGCTGACAACTGTTCAACTGATTTGAATGCTACATTTACTGATGCTGATCCGGTAGCCGGAGAATGTAGCGGTGGATATGCAATAACACGTACATGGTCATTAACCGACTGTGCCGGTAATACTACTACTCATACACAGTTAATCACTTTAACTGATAACATAGCACCTACTTTCACAGTTCCTGCAGATATCACTATCTACACGACTGATACTTGTACTTATGATGCTTCATTTCAATTTACTGGTGATGTGACTGATGAAGCGGACAACTGTTCAATAACTAACTTAAATGCTACTTTCACTGATGCTGCTCCGGTAGCTGGTCAATGTGCAGGTTCTTACACTATTGTTCGTACTTGGTCATTAACCGATTGTTCAAATAATAACACTACTCATACACAAACCATCACAGTATCGGATAACATCAAACCTACATTCACAGCTCCTGCAGATATTACTATCTACACTACTGATGCTTGTACTTATGATGCTTCGGTTACTTTCACGGGTGATGTTACGGATGAAGCAGACAACTGTTCAACTGATTTGAATGCTACATTCACTGATGCTGCTCCGGTAGCGGGTGCATGTACAGGTTCTTATACTATTGTTCGTACTTGGTCATTAACCGATTGTGCGGGTAACAATACAACTCACGATCAAACCATCACGGTATCTGATAACATCAAACCTACTTTCACTGCTCCTGCAGATACCACTATCTACACTACTGATGCTTGTACATATGATGCTTCGGTTACTTTCACTGGGGATGTGACTGATGAAGCGGACAACTGTTCAACTGATTTGAATGCTACATTCACTGATGCTGCTCCGGTAGCAGGTGCTTGTGCAGGTTCATATACTATCGTTCGTACTTGGTCATTAACCGATTGTGCAGGTAACAATACTACTCACAATCAAACCATCACGGTATCGGATAACATCAAACCTACTTTCACAGCTCCTGCAGATATCACTATCTACACTACTGATGCTTGTACTTATGATGCTTCAGTTACTTTCACTGGAGATGTGACTGATGAAGCTGACAACTGTTCTACTGATTTGAATGCTACATTCACTGATGCTGCTCCGGTAGCAGGTGCTTGTGCAGGTTCTTATACTATTGTTCGTACTTGGTCATTAACCGATTGTGCGGGTAACAATACAACTCACGATCAAACCATCACGGTATCTGATAACATCAAACCTACATTTACAGTTCCTGCAGATATCACTATCTATACTACTGATGCTTGTACATATGATGCTTCGGTTACTTTCACTGGGGATGTGACTGATGAAGCGGACAACTGTTCAACTGATTTGAATGCTACATTCACTGATGCTACTCCGGTAGCAGGTGATTGTGCAGGTTCATATACTATCGTTCGTACTTGGTCATTAACCGATTGTGCAGGAAACAATACTACTCACGACCAAACCATCACGGTATCGGATAACATCAAACCAACATTCACAGCTCCTGCGGATATCACTATCCACACCACAGCCGATTGTACTTATAATGCTTCGATTACTTTCACTGGAGATGTTACGGATGAGGCGGACAACTGTTCAACTGATTTGAATGCTACATTCACTGATGCTGCTCCGGTAGCGGGTGCTTGTGCAGGTTCATATACTATCGTTCGTACTTGGTCATTAACCGATTGTGCCGGTAACAATACAACTCACGATCAAACCATTACGGTTTCGGATAACATCTTCCCTACATTTACTGAACCTGCTGATATCACTATCTACACGACTGATACTTGTACTTATGATGCTTCTGTTCAATTTACTGGTGATGTAACTGATGAAGGGGACAACTGCTCAACTGGCTTGAATGCCACTTATTATGATGATCTGCCTGTAGTCGGTGCTTGTGCAGGATCTTTATCGATAGTACGTCATTGGTCTTTAACTGATTGTGCCGGTAATACTACTACACAGACACAATTTATTACCGTATCAGATAACATCAAACCGACATGGGCAACATTGGCCGGCAGCTTAGACTTAACCTTAGAGTGTGATGATGCTCAAGGATTGACTGATGCTCAAGCTCTTGCTCCACAAGCTATTGATAATTGTACAGCGAATGTAGGATACATCAAAACTCCCGGAAGTTATGTAGCGGCTGATTGTCCTAACAGAGGTACTTATACCAATACATGGATAGCTTATGATGCTTGTTCTAATGAAACATTATCAGCGTTTACTCAGGTAATTACAATTCAAGATACGAAAGGCCCTGAAATGACGACTGTATTGAGTCCACTGTCTGTGACTTGTGATGCTATTCCTGCTCCACAAAGTGTAACTTTTGCGGATAATTGTTCTGGAGTAGTTGGTACACCTGTATTAACAGAAGTACAATCGCCTACAGTAAACAACACTTATACTATTACCAGAACATGGACAGCAACTGATGCTTGTGGTAACTTATCAGCTCCATACTCGCAAGTAATTACTGTAACAACTCCGGATGCTCAAGAATTTCCGGCTGAAAGATGTAACGCTGCTGAATTTGACTCTATTGATTTGATGACATTATTGCCTAATGGTACTCCTACTACCGGAACATGGACTAATGTAAACAACGTAGGTGGTTTTACTGGTACTGTTTTCAATGCTTGGCAAATTCCTACTGGTGATTATACGTTCAGTTATGCCATTACCAATGACCCTTGTCCAAGAGTCTACGAAGTTAAAATGAATGTAAATGATGAATGTAAACCAGAAGCTTGTGACGATATCCTTGTTCACAATGCCTTTACTCCTAACGGAGATGGTGTAAACGAATATTTCGACATCGAGTTTATCGATTTGCCTTGTCACCAACCAAACAGTGTAGAGATATACAACCGTTGGGGAGTTTTAGTATATGAAACTAAAAACTACGATAACAACACCCGTAAATTTACCGGGGTTTCTGAAGGAAGATCTACCGTGAGTAAATCAGATGAATTACCTGCCGGTACTTACTTCTACATCTTACAATATTCTGACGGAAACGGAAACACGGTAACCGAATCTAAATATTTATACCTTACTAGATAGATAAATCAAATTCCTGAGGATTTTGCCCAAGTCCTCAGGATTTAAAAAAGAAATTATGAGAACAAAAATTTTAATATTCGCTTTGATGTTAACGTGTTACACCGGGATTGCTCAGCAAGATGCCCAGTACACCCAATACATGTATAACACTATCAATATCAATCCCGCTTACGCAGGATCGAGAGGAGTTATGAGTATTTTTGGTTTACATCGTACCCAATGGGTAGGACTTGAAGGCGCACCTACTACTAACGCCTTCTCTTTAAACACTCCAATTAACAATAGTAATCTTGGAGTTGGTTTATCTTTTGTAAATGATAAAATCGGACCTACTAACGATAATACTATCTCTGCTGACGTATCCTATACCGTTCAGATGTCGGAATCTTACAAATTGAATTTTGGAGTAAAGGCATCCGGAAACTTCTTTAATCTGGATAGAGACAAATTAAATCCACAAGATGATACAGACAACCATTTGCAAAATGTCAACAATGACTTCTCTCCTAACTTGGGAGCCGGTGTCTACTTGCACTCTGATAAATTATATCTCGGAATGTCGGTACCTAACTTTTTGCAGGATAAAAAATACAACGACAATGAATTTGCTGTGTTTCAAGAAAGAATGAACTTTTATTTCATCGGTGGGTATGTATTTGACATCTCCCCTTCTATCAAGTTCAAACCTGCTTTCTTAACCAAAGTAGTTACAGGATCTCCGCTTCAGGTAGATGCTTCGGCCAACTTTTTGTTCTTTGACAAGTTGATGCTAGGTGGAGCTTACCGCTGGGATGCCGCGGCAAGTGCCTTGGCCGGGTTCCAAATAACAGACGGATTGTTCATAGGATACAGCTACGATATGGAAACTACTAAGCTTAAACATTACAATTCAGGGTCTCACGAGGTATTTTTGAGATTTGAATTATTCAGTAAAGTCAGCAAAATGACATCACCTAGATTCTTCTAATAACACAACGATTATATTATGAAAAATAAATTTATATATTTAGTACTGATAGCTATCACTTGTGTGAATAGTTATGCGCAGACTTCCACTGCTACTAACAAAAAAGAAGTGAAAGGCAATAAGGAGTATGAAAAATTAGCCTATATAGATGCTATCAAAACCTATGAACGCATTTATGAAAAAGGATATAAATCTCCCGATATGCTGCTCAAAATAGGGAATGCCTACTACTTTAATGCTGAGCTTGAAAAAGCCAACAAGTATTACAGTGAACTTTATGCCATGAATCCGGAACAGGAACCCGAGTTCTATTACCGTCATGCACAAACTCTCAGAGCAGTTAAAGAAAATGAAAAAGCTGATGCTATGTTGGCCTTATTCATGCAAAAAAAAAGTAATGATGCCAGAGCCAAAATACTCTCTAAACACAGAGATTATATGGCAGAAATCAAGAAAAACTCCGGTCGTTACAAAATCGAAAATGCAGGGATAAACTCAAAATACTCTGATTACGGTCCGGCTTTTATGGGCACCAAAGTAATCTTTTCTTCTGCGCGTGATACAGGGAATTTCTCTAAAAGAATACACTCTTGGACAGGCGAACATTTTACCAACCTTTACAGTGCCAATATGGGCGAAGACGGCTCTCTTTCTGCCGTAGATAAGTTTGGTAAACAAATCAACACCAAGTTCCATGAAGATACTCCTGCTTTTACCAAAGACGGTAAAACAGCTTACTTCACCCGTAACAACTACCTTGACGGTAGAGGATTTGATGCCGGGAAAGTAACGTTGCTTAAAATTTACAAAGCTACTCTTGATAAAGACGGAAATTGGACCAACATAACTCCGCTGCCTTTTAACAGCGATAGTTATCAAACCGCTCACCCTGCGCTTTCTTTTGATGAAAAAACCATGTACTTCGCTTCCGATATGCCGGGAACTCACGGGTTATCTGATTTATATCGCGTAAAAATTACAGAAGACGGTTCTTTCGGAACTCCCGAAAACTTAGGGGATGCCATTAACACCGAAGGACGTGAAACCTATCCTTTTGTTAATGAAGACAACGAATTGTACTTTGCCTCTGACGGACAACCGGGTCTGGGTGCCTTGGATATTTTTATCACTAAAGTACCTAAAGACGGCTCGCTGAACTTCAAGCAAGTACTCAACGTAGGAGAAGAAGCCAACGGACCTAAAGATGATTTTGCTTTAATCATTGATTCGAAAACCAAAAAAGGATTCTTAAGCTCTAACCGTGACGGTGGACAAGGCAATGATGATATTTACAAATTTGTGGAAACCAGACCTATCTGGTGTGAGCAAGTGTTATTTGGTGTAGTAACCGATCAGGATACCAAAGTTATTCTACCGGGAGTTGCCCTGACTTTAATGGACAGTAACTTCAACAAAATCAAAGAAACCGTATCCGATACTCAAGGTAAATACGAATTTACCGAAGTGGAATGTGGTGAAAAATATTATGTAAGAGCTTCTCTGGAAGGATACAACACCAAAGAATCTCCGGTGATTATCGGGAAAGATACCGGAAAAACAGAGCTAAACATCGAACTTGAAAAAACAGCTAAACCTATTCCGATTGGTGGGGATTTAGCCGATGTATTCGGAATCAACTTAATCTATTTTGACTTAGATAAATGGAATATCCGTCCTGATGCTGCCATCGATTTAGCAAAAATCCTCGATGTATTAGAACAATATCCGACAATGAAAATTGATATTCGTTCACATACCGATAGCCGTGCTTCTTTTGCTTACAACGAAAAATTATCAGACAGAAGAGCCAAATCAACCAAAGACTGGTTAATCAAAAACGGTATCAAAGCCGACAGATTAACGGCTAAAGGATACGGAGAATCACAACTCGTGAACAAATGTGCCGATGGCGTGCAATGTACCGAAGCGGAACACCAGCTTAACAGAAGAAGTCAATTTATTATTACTGCGTTATAATTTAACCGCCAATAAGATTTAATCAAGAACAAAAGCTCCTTATATAAGGGGCTTTTTTTATCTTTGAAAAATGATTATTACCAAACTTTTCAAGGATTTTCTGGATAGCGAAAAAGCAGGTGGTTTTACTTTAATTGCTTGCACGCTCTTGTCTTTACTTTTAGCGAACTCTATTTGGAGTGATAACTATTTACACCTTTGGCACTTCCAATTGAGCAATCATCCTCTTGAATATTGGATTAATGATGGTTTGATGACCATTTTCTTTTTATTGATTGGATTAGAATTAGAAAGAGAAGTTTATATAGGAGAGCTATCTAACCTGAAAAATGCCCTGCTACCCATTGCCGCAGCGCTGGGCGGAATGCTTGTACCAGCCGGACTATATTTGTTCTTGAACTACGGAACGGTTACTCAATCAGGAGCGGGAATTCCGATGGCGACCGACATTGCCTTTGCCTTAGGCATATTGTCTTTGTTGGGAAATAAAGTGCCCACTTCATTGAAAGTATTTTTGACCGCATTAGCCGTAATCGATGATTTAGGAGCTATTTTGATTATTGCTGTTTTTTACACCAAAACATTAATTTGGAGCAATCTGTTAATTGCCTTGGGAATCTTTGCTTTTTTGCTATTGTTAAATCGATTGAAAGTCCGCAACCTAATTCCCTATCTGGTTTGTGGTGTAGCCATGTGGTTTTTCATGCTCAATTCGGGCGTTCATGCAACTATTACCGGCGTGTTATTGGCCTTTGCCATACCTTTTGGTAACGGAGATGAAAAATCGACTTCCTATATATTGCAGCATTTTTTACACAAACCGGTGGCCTTTTTTATTTTGCCTTTGTTTGCTTTAGCCAATACCGCAATTATTCTAACCTCAGATTGGCACTCCGCTTTGAGCCATAAGTATACTTTGGGAATTGCATTGGGATTAATCGTTGGAAAACCAATTGGTATTTGGCTGTTTAGTTTTCTTGCCGTGAAACTAAAAATTGGTCAGCTTCCCGAAGACTTGAATTGGAAAGCTATTTTAGGAGCCAGCTTTTTGGGAGGCATTGGTTTTACCATGTCCATTTTCATAACACTCCTCGCCTTCTCTGATAGTGAACATATAAACAATGCCAAAATCATGATACTGATTTCGTCCTTAATTGCCGGAATCCTTGGTTTACTTTATTTGAAAATAAATCTTAAAATTCGTAATTCGTAATTCGTAATTCGTAATTCGTAATTCTTTAATACCATTTCTTCTTTTTGAAATAATAAACCATTCCCAAAAGTAAGAGTAACATACAGCCCAAAATAACAAAATAACCATATTGCCAATGCAATTCGGGCATATTATCAAAGTTCATTCCGTATACACCTACTATAAAGGTTAGCGGCATAAAGAATACCGAAACAACCGTCAGGGTTTTCATTACTTCATTCATTTTGTGGCTTTGCGACGAAAAAAAGAAATTGGCCGCGCTGTCTAAAGTGGTTAAATCGTATTCAATTTGTTCCAAAAGTTCTAAGCATTTTTGATGCAATCTTTCGAAAAAAGTAAAATTATTAGCTTCAATTGCATTGAAAACATTATCGTCTTTTATGCTTTTAATCGAATATAAAGAATCGCGCAACGGAATGATGGAACGCTTTAAAAAGTTATAATTGTCACGGTGTTTTTCTATTTGTTCTAAAATAGAAAGGTTGGTGCTTTCTTTAGACAAGTTAATCAGTTCTTCTACTTTGTCCTCTTCATTTTCGATGGTAATGTAGAAATTTTCCATAATAGCATCCAGCAAAAGGTAGAGCAAATAATCTGCTTTTTTAGTTCTTACTATACCGGAATGCGTTCGGATTCGTTCCCGGATGTGCGTAAAAAAATCACTTCGCTTTTCCTGAAACGACACCAAAATTCCGTTTTTCAATAAAAAACTGATTTGTTCAACATTGATATTATTCGAATCCTCTTCGGGCAAAAGTGATTTAACATTGAAAAATAAAGTATCATGATATTCATCCAACTTGGTTCGTTTAGTGGTATTCAGAATATCCGAGAGCATAAAATTGTCAACACCCAAATAATCACCAATGGCTTTAATCACCTGTGGGTCATTTAATCCGTGAACATTAAGCCAATTGGTTTTCTCAAAATCAACATGTTTTTGCATTTCGCTAATATCAAATTCATGATACTCGGCCAAATCAGGGTCGTCATACACAAACAACTGAATTTCGGTTTGAGTATACTTGTGAACTCCGGTATATTCTAATAAAGTCGGCTGAACTTTTCTCCCTTTTTTGTATTTAATTTTTCTCACGAACTCTAATTTTGTTTAAAATTAAGCATATTTATTTTTTTCAAACTATTTTTACCAAAAATCATTGTATGCAAACGTTACTCATCAACATAAAAGAACTCTTGCAAGTCAGAGAAACACCTATTGACAAAGTTTCCGGTGCGGAGATGGCTATTTTACCCTCCATTAAAAATGCATTTCTGTTGATAGAAAACGATACTATAGCTGCTTTTGGACCAATGGAAAACTGCCCGAAATTAAACGTCGAAACGATTGATGCAACCGGAAGCATTGTTTTACCGAGCTGGTGCGACAGCCATACCCACATTGTTTATGCCGGAAATAGAGAACAAGAATTTGTAGACCGAATTAATGGCTTGACGTATGAAGAAATTGCCAATCGTGGTGGCGGTATTTTAAATTCGGCTAAAAAACTAAACGAAACTTCCGAAGAAGAAATCTACAACCAATCCAAAAAAAGATTGGAAGAAGTAATGCAACAAGGAACCGGCGCCGTAGAAATTAAATCGGGTTACGGCTTAACTGTTGAAGGCGAATTGAAGATGTTGCGTGTGATTAAAAACTATCACAAAACTACCCCATTGCCATCAAAGCTACTTTTCTGGGCGCACATGCTTTTCCGATGGCTTACAAAGAAAACCATTCGGCTTATATCGATTTAATCATCAACGAGATGTTGCCTAAAATTGCTGAAGAAAAACTAGCCGATTATATAGATGCCTTCCTGGAAACCGGTTATTTTTCGGTAATCGAAACGGAGCGCATCATGGAAGCCGGTAAAAAATATGGTTTGCGTTCTAAAATACACGTAAATCAATTTACCGCTATTAACGGAATTGCCGCTTGTGTGAAGCATAAAGCCCTTTCAGTCGACCATCTCGAAATTGTTACCGATGAAGATATTGAAGCCTTAAAAAACAGCGAAACCATGCCGGTAGCGCTACCCAGTTGTTCTTACTTTATCAGTATTCCCTATACTCCGGCAAGAAAAATGCTTACTGCAGGATTACCCTTGGCTTTGGCTAGCGACTTTAATCCGGGAACAACTCCTTCGGGAAATATGAATTTTGTAGTGGCTACCGCTTGTATCAAAATGAAAATGACCCCGAAGAAGCTATCAATGCTGCCACGATAAATGGCGCTTATGCTATGGGAATTTCAGCCACTCACGGAAGTATTACCGTTGGTAAAAAAGCGAATTTGATTATCACAAAACCTTTGAATTCGTTTTATGAAATTCCGTATGCTTTTGGTAGCAATCTGATTGAACAAGTTATTCTGAACGGAAAAAGTATCTCATAAAAAAAGTCCCGATTGCTCGGGACTTTTTGTTTTTATAATTATTAGTTTATCTCAAACTGAAACTGCTTTTTGAAACCAACTCTCCTTTGTCAAACACATTTACGAAGTAAGTGCCTTTGGCAAAATCTTTTCCTTTCAGTTGCTCTTTTACATCAACCGTTTTGTTTTCATATTGAACGGTAGTTGTGAAACTGTAGGTCAAGGTATTTTCTCCAAAGGTAGCGGTAGCTTTATCTCCCAACACATTATTTTTGGCATCAATCACTTGTACATAATAGGTTTTATCACCTGATTTGGCAATTTTGTTTTCAGCAATAGTAAAACTTACTTGAAGCACATCAGTTCTACTGGCTTTATCCGTTTCTATTTGTTTTCCGGAACTTCTTTGTTTGTAAGCTGCCGTTTTCAAATTGGTAATGGTTAGTTTTGATCCTTTTTCAACCGTTTTGGCTAATTCTTCATTTTGACCAACCAAAACCTGATTGTATTTTTTAGAATCTTCCAAAACTACTTTGGTACTGTCTAAATTGGTCGTCAAGGTTTGATTTTGCTGCTTCAGGACTTCTACTTCCTGCATCAGATTCTTCATTTTGGCTTCCATATTTTTATACTGGTCTTTGTATTTTCTTAAGGAAGCATTATCGCCCTTTGACTTTTTCAATTCATCCATTAGCTTAACCACTTTGTCACGTTCTGCAATTAATTCATCTGACATGGAAGTGTTTTCTTCAATCGCAGCATCATAAGTTGCTTTAAGTGCTGCCAGGTCTTTTAAGACGGCTTCTTTTTCAGATTTCGTAGTGGTAACAGTGGTTTCCAACGTTTTAGCATCTGAAGTAAGTTTAAAAATATAAATCAAACTACCTATCAGTAAAACTGCCAAAAGGGCAATTATTCCTTTAAGTTTTGAATTATTGTTTTGATTTTCCATTTCTTAGATTTTTTTTAATTAACAAATTTAATACAATTTCTATTAGTAACGTAAGTTATGCATTTTTATTATATTTTTGAGGAAATATTTTAGCATTATGGAGAATGTAATTCCTTTTACCATCACTGATTTGGCTAAGGTGACCAATCATCGAAGCGGGGAAGTAAAATTTGGCGAAAAAATGATTACCATTCCCAAAGATGAAAATCCCATCGACTTTTTAAAAAACAGCGAAGCCAAATACGTCTTGTTCGGTATTCCCGAAGATGTAGGGGTTAGAGCTAATTTTGGCCGACCCGGTGCCGCCTCAGCCTGGAAAAGTGCTATCAGCAGTATTGCTAATATTCAACATAATCGTTTTTGCAAAGGAAGTCAAATCATTATATTGGGCACACTCGACGTGGCTCAAGAAATGGAAACCGCCAAAGACTTAGATTTTCATAAAACCGCCGACAGAAAACTATTGAGCACTTTGGTTGAAAAAATAGATAAAGAAGTGGTTCACGTCATTACTTCCATAATCAAATGTGGCAAAATCCCGATTATCATTGGTGGCGGACACAACAATGCCTACGGTAATATTAAAGGAACGGCGCTGGGATTAGGAAAACCCATTAATGCCGTGAATTTTGATGCTCACTCCGATTTCAGGATTTTGGAAGGAAGACACAGTGGTAATGGTTTTTCGTATGCCTATGAAGAAGGTTTTTTGAAAAAATATTTCATCTTCGGATTGCACGAAAACTATACTTCTAAGAATGTGGTTGATATTTTAAAGAAAATGGAAGATCGGGTGAATTACAATACATATGATGAAATTAAAGTTCGTCAACAGAAAAACTTCCAACAAGAATTAAACACCGCATTAGATTTTATCAAAAGTGAAGCTTACGGTATTGAAATCGATTTAGATGCTTTACCAAATATTGCCAGTAGCGCCATGACCATGAGTGGTTTTTCAGTGGAAGAATTGCGTCAGTTTGTGAACTTTTTCGGGAAAAATAAAAACGCTTCATACCTGCACATTTGCGAAGGCGCACCGGAACTTGGTGAAGAAAAAAACAACCATCTCATAGGAAAACTTATTGGCTACTTAGTCACCGATTTTATTAAATCAAGAAAGGAATTGATTTGAAAATTTGACAATATGAAGATTTGAAGATTCTGCAATTTGCCAATTCCTAATTCGTAATTCCTAATTCGTAATTTTTTAACCCTATCTTTGCCACGGCTTACACTTAATCGTAAGCAAAATTTATGTTATTCGAAGATTTATCATTATCCAAAAGTATTCAAAGAGCGGTCTTTGAAGAAGGATACACCAGTCCTACTCCTATTCAGGAAAAATCGATTCCCATTATATTGGCCGGAAAAGATTTAGTAGGCTGCGCACAAACAGGTACAGGGAAAACAGCCGCTTTTGCTATTCCAATTATACACAACCTACACAGAATGATAGGTTCGTCAAAAAAAACAAAAGAAATTCGCTGTTTAGTAGTAACACCTACTCGAGAATTGGCCGTTCAAATCGGAGAAAGTTTTGACACCTATGGAAAATACACCAATTTAAGACAGCTGACTGTTTTTGGCGGAGTTTCGCAAGTGCCGCAGGTTGACCAACTCAAAAAAGGCGTTGATATCTTAATTGCCACGCCGGGAAGATTATTGGATTTACACAAACAAGGTTTTGTAGATTTTGATAGCCTGCATTATTTGGTTTTAGACGAATCCGATTTGATGCTCGATATGGGTTTTATCAATGATGTTAGAAAAATTGTCAAGCTGGTTCCAACCAACAGACAAACACTATTATTTTCAGCCACAATGCCCATGGCGATTCGTGAATTGGCTGATACGTTTTTAAATAAACCGGAATACGTTTCGGTAACGCCGGTATCTTCTACCGCGGAAATCATTAAGCAACAAATTTATTTTGTTGACAAATCAGACAAGCGCGGTTTATTGTACCATTTGATTCGCAATGAAAACCTAAACAATGTGTTGGTTTTTGTTCGTACCAAACATGGAGCTGATAATGTGGTGAAAGCCCTGAAAAAGCAAGGTGTTAATGCCGAAGCCATTCACGGTGATAAATCGCAAACCGCCAGACAACGCGTGCTGGATCATTTTAAAAACAAAGAAATCTCTGTTTTGGTAGCGACTGACATAGCCGCTCGTGGAATTGATATTGAAAGTTTGCCTTATGTAATCAATTTTGATTTACCCAATATTCCGGAAACTTATGTACACCGTATTGGTCGTACCGGTCGTGCCGGCAATGGCGGTATCTCAATTTCTTTTTGCGGGAAAGATGAAGAACCGTACTGGAAAGACATTCAGAAGCTAATCAAGGTGGATGTAAAAGTAATTAAAGACCATCCTTTTCCGTGGAAAGACGCAGAACCTGATCCGAATGCAAAACCTGATTTAAGAAATAAAAAGAAACCCGAAGGAACTAATTCCAGAAAATCGGAAGCTTCTAAGAAAAACAAAAAACGCTGGTATTAACCGGCGTTTTCGCTATTTTTTACTTGATTAGTAATCACCTGATAAAGCTTTGTGGGCTCAAACGGTTTGACCATGATATCATTCATTCCGGCCGCCAATGCTTCTTCCATTACTTCTTGTTTATCAAAAGCGGTAAGGGCTATAATAGGGGTTTTAATTCCTTTTTCTCGTATCTTTCTGGTCGTATCAAACCCGTTGATTAGCGGCATATTAATATCCATCAAAACCAAATCAAAAGTTTCTCTGTCCAAAGCCACCAGCGCAGCATAACCATCATCAACAATAGTACAACTCATGTTGCTGTTCTGGATGATTTTTTTGGTAACCATTTGGTTAATTTTATTGTCTTCTACTACCAAAATATTATACAAGTGACTGGACGATAAATCAACATCAATGTTATTGATAATTTCCCTTGATTTTTCTTCGTCGTATTCAAAACCAATGGTAAACATAAAAGTAGTCCCTACGTTTTCTTCACTTTCCAAAAGAATTTCACTGTCAAATAGTTCTATCAATCGGGACACGATGGATAATCCTAAGCCTGTTCCTTGATAATCTTCTTCTTTTCGTTCTATCTGAACAAATTTGTCAAAGATCTTCTCTTGATCTTCTTTGGCGATTCCAATTCCGGTGTCTTTAATTTTAAACTCTATGAAATGTGTTTTCCCTTCTACACGTTTCAAATCAGCCATGATGACAACTTCACCATTTTTGGTAAACTTTAAGGCGTTACTCACCAAGTTCATCACAATTTGAGACAATCGCAGTTTGTCACCAATTAAAAATTCGGGAATAGCGGTATCAATTTCAATGGAAAGCTTATCGTTGTTTTTATCGGCGATATACTCAACCGAGTTTTTGATAGTGGTAATTTCATCGGTAAGATTGAAAATCAAGTTTTCTAAAACGATTCGCTTTTCTTCAATTTTATTGATTTGCAGAATATCATTCACCAACGACAGTAAATATTTGGCAGAAAATTTCAAGGATTTTAAATGCGGACTGTTGCCCAGTTCTTTATGTTCATCCAAAATAATATTGGTAATTCCGATGACGCCATAAAGCGGTGTTCGCAACTCGTGCGTAATGGTAGAAACAAACTGTGATTTCAGTTGTGAGGCTTCTTCTGCTTTTTCTTTGGCTTCTTTTAAAGCTTCGTTAGCCTGTGTCAGTTCAAAATTGGCCTGCTCTCTTAGTTTAATGTTTTTATACAGAGTCAGTAAAAGCAACAATAAAACAACCAGAATAACAATAAAAAGTATAACAATGAGTTTCGATTCTTTTAAACTCTTTTGATGCTTTTGGTTTACTTTTTCAATTTTATCTAATTGAATTTTATACTCGTCCAATTCAATTTGAACCGCCGCTTTTTGAATATTGTTTAACTTGTCTTCAGAATAAAGCACTTTGTTCAGCGAGTCCAGTTTGGCTTTGTAAACTTTAGCCTTTTCGGGTTCATTGTAAAGCTTATGATGACGCACACGGTTTTCATAAATACTGATTAAGTACGAGTTAAATTGGTTGTCTTTGGCAATTTTCTCGGCAGTAACATAATGTTGTTCCGCTTCAGCTTTTTTATTATGATTTGTGGTGTAAATCCCCATGAGAGAGTTCATCCTCATTTTGGATTCCTCGTCCCCATTTTTCAGTATATTATCCTTAATATCATCTAAATACAGATTCCCCTCATCAAACTCATCAATCGCAAAGTAAGCACTGGCGATATTCATTTTAATATAATTGATATCGGTACTATCTTTGATTTTTTAGCATAATACAATGCTTTCTTGTAATAATTTATACCCTTTGGGACATCAATTTGATTGTAATAATAAACGCTTCCCAAATTGCCGTAAATCCAATTGTAGAGTTTGTCTTTGTTGGTTTTTTTGGCAAAGAATAGAGCTTTATCATAAAACTCTATCGCTTTAACTGATTCCGAACACTCGTTATAAATTCCGCCAATGGTATTGTAGGATTGCGCGATATATGAATTGTCATTAATATCAAATGATTTTATCAAAGCTTGTTTTGAATACTCTAACGCTTTGTCATATTGAGCTTCATTAAACTCACCTACCGCTAAATTGAGTAGTTTCTCAATAGCCGCTTTTTCAACTTTATATTCTTGTGCCAAAGCAGTCGAAATACAAAGCAGTAAAAATAAAAAGGAATAAAAAAACTTAGTCTTACACATTGAGTCAGTTAAGACCTCAAATATAAAAGATTTATTCATAAAAAAATCCCGATTTCTCGGGATTTTATAGTCGTTAAGTTAATTTCTAATCAACTTTCTGTATTTGATTCGCTTCGGAGTTACATCAGTACCCAAACGTTTCTTTTTATTCTCTTCATACTCTGAGAAGCCACCTTCAAAATAGTACACTTCAGAGTTGCCTTCAAAGGCTAAAATATGCGTACAGATTCGGTCCAAGAACCATCTGTCGTGGCTGATTACTACAGCACAGCCCGCGAAGTTTTCTAACCCTTCTTCCAAAGCACGTAGTGTATTGATATCCAAATCATTCGTTGGCTCATCCAGCAACAATACGTTTCCTTCTTCTTTCAAGGTCATGGCCAAATGCAAACGGTTACGCTCACCCCCTGATAAAGCCGCTACTTTTTTATTTTGATCGCTGCCGCCAAAGTTAAAACGAGATAAATACGCTCTAGAGTTCACTTGTCTTCCGCCCATCATAATCAATTCCTGACCATCGCAAAAGTTTTCCCAGATGGATTTATTCGGATCAATATTAGAGTGGGATTGGTCAACATAAGCAATTTTCACCGTGTCACCGATACTGAATTCTCCGGCATCAGGTTTTTCTTCTCCCATAATCATTCGGAAGATGGTTGATTTACCGGCACCATTCGGACCAATAATACCCACAATTCCCGCTTGCGGTAACGTGAAGTTTAAGTTATCATACAATAATTTTTCTCCAAAAGCTTTGGCTACACCTTTGGCTTCAATCACATTGGTTCCTAATCTAGGTCCATTAGGGATGTAGATTTCTAATTTTTCGTCTAGTTCTTTTTGGTCTTCGTTTAAGAGTTTATCATAGTTCTGCAAACGCGCTTTTTGTTTGGTTTGTCTTCCTTTTGCTCCTTGACGAACCCAGTCCAACTCCCTTTCTAATGTTTTTCTGCGTTTAGAAGCCACTTTCTCTTCTTGCTCCATACGTTTCGATTTTTGATCTAACCAAGACGAATAGTTTCCTTTCCATGGAATACCCTCTCCTCTGTCTAATTCCAAAATCCAGCCTGCCACATTATCCAAGAAATAACGGTCGTGCGTTACAGCAATTACCGTTCCTGCATATTGTGCCAAATGTTGCTCTAACCAAAGAACGCTTTCTGCATCCAAGTGGTTGGTAGGCTCATCCAAAAGCAACACGTCCGGTTGTTGCAATAACAAGCGACATAAAGCTACGCGACGTTTCTCTCCACCCGATAAAACACTGATGGGCATATCGCCTTCCGGTGTACGAAGCGCATCCATCGCAACTTCTAATTTATTGTCAATTTCCCAAGCCCCGCAAGCATCAATTCTATCTTGTAATAGTCCTTGACGCTCCATCAGTTTGTCCATCTTATCAGCATCTTCATATACCTCAGGCAAACCAAACATATCGTTGATTTGGTTGAACTCTTCTAAAAGCGCCATCGTTTCCGCCACACCTTCACGAACTACTTCAATAACGGTTTTCGTTTCATCCAATTGTGGCTCTTGCTCCAAATATCCTACGGTATAGCCCGGTTGGAAAACCACATCTCCTTGGTAATTTTTATCTACTCCGGCAATAATCTTCAATAACGAAGATTTTCCTGAACCATTTAATCCGAGGATACCGATTTTAGCTCCGTAAAAAAAACTCAAATAGATGTTTTTTAATACTTGTTTGTCGCTTCCTTGATACGATTTGCTCAATCGCTGCATGGAAAATATCACTTTCTTATCGTCTGACATTGTAATTGTTTTTAATATAAAATTTTGTGGGGCAAAGTTACATTATTTTGCCTTTCTGTTTTCTAAAATTTTCTTGAAAGAACGGCCGCGAATTTCGTCTAAAGTCAATCCCGTTGCTAATACTTCTTCTTCAGTTATGGCACCACTGTTTAAAGCTCTTAGGAAATAATTCAATAATCCTTGTCCGGTAGCGGCATCATCAAATACATCACCGATTAAAGTCGCTCTCGCCGCTTTTTCCACAAAAGTTTTCAAACGATCAACCGCATCATCATAACTTTCTAAAAAGAAGGCATATACCGCAGCATAACGCATAGGAAACTGCGCCGGATTCAAATCCCAACCTTGATAATACCCATTCCATAACGAGTGGCGAATGTGGTCATATCCTTTTTTCCAAGCTCTGTGGACCACTTGTCTGTTTTCTTCTTCTTGTTCCGGAGTTAAATCACCACGATGTGGCCCAATTGGCATTGTATTCGTAGCGCCGTCGCTTAACCAAATTCCGGTATGAGCCAAGGCTACTTTAGTCATGTGGTGCGCAAAATCACAAACCGGATGATCCATTTCTTGGTATTTGGCCGTGATGCTGCAACTGGCAGTATAATCATAAGTTCCGAAGTGCATAGCGATACATCTTCCTTGAGCGGCTCTAATGAATCGGTATAACGGATTGGTTCCGTTAATATCCATAATGGCTTGTGTCGTTTCGACCATCATTTCCATTTTCAGAACTCCTTTTGTTAAGCCTAATTCTTCTTCTAAAATGGTAAAGAAATTGGCCAAGGTTTCCGGTTGTTCCGGTATGGTCACTTTCGGTAGCATTACCACAAAATTCTCAGGTAGCTTCCCTCCCGTTTCTTTTACCAAGGTACTCAGGAAAATATCCAATGTTCGTAAACCGCGCTCTCTCATTTCTTCGGTAAACGGTTTGATACGAATTCCGATGAAAGGAGAAAGGGTTTTGTCAGCCATCCCTTTAGCCACTTCTTTCGCCGCTGATTCAGCTGTAGCGTCTTCTTCTTCGTTACTGCGGTTTCCGTAACCGTCTTCAAAATCAATACGAAAATCTTCAATGGCTTCCGATTTCAATTTGGCTACTACTTTATCATAGATGCGCTTGCTGAAATCATTGCCTCCGGTTAAGCCAAAAGCTTTTCCGAAAACTTCATGATTGGGTGCATAGGTTTCTAAAATTTCTAAAGCTCTATGTCCCAACGCAATTGGTGCATCCGACTTGAAAAGATTGGCCCCGCCGTACAACGTGTGCACCGGTTGACGCTCGCTTCGGTCGCCGGGATATATTTCGTTAAAAGTGTTATTGGCTTTGCTCAAGCTTTGGAACAATTGTTCTTTTTTATTGGAAGGAATTGTCATAATAATGGTGAATTGTAAATGGTGAATTGTAAATTTATTTTGTCTATCATCTTGTTTTAGCTTCCTCTGTAAGTGCTGTATCCAAAAGGATTGACTAACAACGGAACGTGATAGTGGGTTTCATCAAAAGTAGTAAACTGAATTTCCACTTCGGGATAAAATGTTTTCAGGTTTTGGTTTTTATAATAGCTTCCGGTATCGAAAACCATTTTGTAGGTATCGGGTTTTAGGTTTCTTTCTTGTGGCAATAAATCGGGAATTCTACCGTCATTATTGGTAATTCCCTGAGCAATGGTCTGCCATACATTGTTGCGTTTCGCTTGCAATCGAATGGAAATATTCTTCCCCGGTAAACCAACGGCTGTATCTAAAACATGCGTGGTGATTTGACTTACTTTCAAGAAACTGAAATCGCCATCAGTCAATAACTTTTTAAACCGAATGATAGAAATTTTTTGTTGTTCGCCCATGGCAATATGCAACTCTTCTTCGGGAGTATTTTGCAATCGGTCCAAAAGAATTTGCAACATTTCTTCGGCTGATTTTCCGGTGGCACACACAATAAAGATGAAACCGTTTTTATTTTCGTAATCGGTATTGGCTTTGGCCAAAGCTTCGATTGTTTCTGTAGTGGCTACGGCTACTCCCGCTTGTTCTTTTCCGGCAAATTTTTCAGTCAGACTTTTTACATCGCCAATTTTCGGATGGTGTGTAAAGGATTCTCTCCAATCACTTTCGGCACAGTCGTCGTACCAAATCTTAGCCGACAAATCCACCAATAGTTTTTCGGAGGCAAACGGAAAATGAGACATCATAGAATTGGTCCATTTTGTCGAACCACAACAAGCGAATAATTCTCTTTTTGCCGTTTCTTCCGGTAATGTATTAAATGCTAGTAAATTCATATCGTTTTTATTTCAGGTTTGCACCTTGTTCAATCCAACATCGGATGGTATTTCGTTCTTCCTCAGTGATGTTGGTTTTATTGTTTTGCGGCATTGTTTTGGTAATTACCACGCGCTGCATAATCAAATCTTTTTTCTTGAAAATATCATCCGGAGTATCATATTTTACTCCATTTGGAGCCACTTTATATGTGTCATCCGTAGGATTGGAAGAGTGGCATTGCACACAACGCTTTTGTACAATTTCCTGAACTTCGGTAATGCTCACCTCTTTTTTACATTCGTAAGGATTGGTACTTGGCGCAGTGATGAAACAAGCTGACAATAGAATTATTACCGAAACCGGTAATATCCAAACGTTGAGTTGTTTTTTTTCTTTTAAATTCAAATAGTGTTTTACACCGGCCGCACCTAATGAAATAATAGCTAAAACCAACCATGGATATTCATACCCAAAGGTTGATGGAAAATGATTACTCACCATCACGAACAACACCGGTAAGGTAAAATAGTTGTTGTGCAACGAACGGGCTAAGGCTTTTTTTCCTAGGCTTGGATCTAGCGGAATAACCAGTTTGGCGCAACGCACCATTTCTTTTTGTCCGGGAATAATAACGAAAAATACATTAGCTACCATCAAACTGCCTATCATGGCACCAAAATGAATATAAGCCGCACGAGCGCTAAACACATGGCAATAAAAGAAAGCGAAGCCTATCAATAAAACAAAACCAACCAAAGCAAATGCTAATTGATTTTTGATTAAACGCGATTTACACATCACATCATAGAGCAGCCAAGCCATTATGAAAGAACCCACTCCTGTCAAAATACCTTGAGTAGCTGTTATATCTAAAACATTTTTATCGATTAAGAAAGCGGACGCATTAAAATAATACACCACAAACAATAAGCAAAAACCGGAAAGCCAAGTAAAATAAGCTTCGTATTTGAACCAATGTAAATGTTTCGGAATAGTCTTTGGCGCTATTTTATATTTTTCCAAATAATAAAATCCACCACCGTGAACAGCCCAAAGATTTCCGGCCAATTCATCGCGCACGTCTTCCGTTCGGTTTAAGGCATTCTCCAAAAACACAAAGTAAAAAGAGGCGCCAATCCAAGCAATACCGAAGGTGATATGCATTAATCGAATGACGATATTGAGCCATTCCATCATATGACTTTCTAATGGTGTTCCTTGTACTAAAAAATAAGTATTCACCAAAATACCTACGATAGATAACAGAATTCCTGTGTAAATATAATTTTGGCTTGAAACCTTAATATCTTCCGTATCTTCCGAATGTTCATCTGCTTTACTGACCTTTATTTTCGGCATTTTGTATGACAAATATCCCAGCGTAATCAAAACACTGAAGTAGACCACATACAAGATGATTAATATGAATAAGTTGATTTTCACTACTTACTGATTTTTCCAAAGATTCTTAATCGACTTACACCACCATCCGGGAAGATATTCAAACGAATATGGGTTATGGCTCCCAAAGCATTTACTTCGGAACCAAATTCATGAATATGGTCGGCGCTCAACTTTTGTTGCGGCAATAACGTTTTCCAATCGGTGTTATTTACGACATCATCGTTATCAGAAACACAAGCTTCAATAGAACAACTGTCAGGATAATTTCCTTTGAAATGACAAGTATCGACAATGATTCGGTCAACCATTCCTTTGTGCGCCAATTTTAAGATAACCCAATCACGGTTGTTTGGCGTTCGGTTTCTTTTGGTTTCCCAGCCGTCACCCATATTAACACCGCGGTTTGGCATAATCAAATTGCTCATCGCACTGAAGAACATATCGTTACAAGCAATGGCCTGTCCCCCATTGATAGCCGCAGCTAAATCAAGTTCCTCTGTTACCGAAACAGCATCCCAATTTTTGAATACTTCGCCATAAACACGGAAACGCGCTACACCTCCATCCGGATAAATATGCAAACGCAAATGGGTGTAGATTTCATTACTTTCACACTCATAAAAGTTCTGTGAACCCGCATCTAAATGTGATTTTGGTAAAATTTCTTTCCAAGCTACGTTTTCCCAATCGGTAATTCCGTCAGTACTTTCTAAATTAACTGCTTCTATGGAAGCGTGTGGTGGATGGTTGCCTAAAAAGAAATTAGTATCAATATCAAAACCGGTAATTTTTCCCGAAGTAGCTAATTGAATAACAGCCCAATCGTGTCCGGGCGTTCTTTTTCTTCGGCTTTCCCAACCGTCCATCCATTTTCCACGGTCGGTATATTTATCATGAATAAAAATGCCTCGAGTCGGCATAATTAGGTTTTCTTTTTCGGCAAAAAAATCATCCGTAGCATATAATACTTTACCGCCTAAACGCTCTGCAGCCAAATCGGTTAGTTGTGTAAATGCCGGTGATTCTTTGATAATCTCTGTTACTTTTGCAAAAGCCATTGTCCTTTATTTTTATTTTTTATTGATTTATTTTGATAGACTGTTTCTCCGTTTACTATGGTTTCGGAAACGGTTCCGTATAAGTTTTGCCCAATGTAAGGACTTATTTTATATCTGAAAAGAATGTCATTTTCACTGATGATTTCACTTTCTTCCGGATGCCAAATCACAAAATCCGCGTCTTTACCAATTTCAATGGTTCCTTTGTTTTTAGCTTTAATAAAATCCGCAGGTTTTGATGTCACTAACGGAATAAATTGTTCCAAAGTCATAATCTCTTTCATGGCTGTCCAAGAACCATTTAGTAAAAACTGAATTCCCGCTATACCGCCCCAAGCTTTCTTTAAATTACCACTTTCCATTTCTTTGATATTGGGCGGTGCCGGCGAATGGTCGGTCGTGATGAAATCTAAAACTCCAGTTGAAAAAGCTTGTTTTAGTTGGTCATTGTTGGCTTTCTCTCTGATTGGCGGCGCACATTTATATATACAACTCGCATCCGGAATGGCTTCTGCATTGAAGTAAATATATTGGGTGCAGGTTTCAGCTGTGATTGGCAATCCTTCCTTTTTAGCCGCTTCAATTTGGACCAAAGCTTCCGCAGAAGCAACATGAACAATATGAACCGGGCAATTATGCTCTCGGCATTTCCGAATCATTAAATCAATCGCATCGTTCTCCCATTTCTTTGGTCGACTGGCGAGATAATGTCGATAGCTAGTTGGATTGTTTTCAAAATCGCATTCCACTTCGGCATCATACAACTCACAATGGGCTAACAAAGGCACTTGGTATTTAGCAATAATCGGCATCGCTTCGTCTAAATCTTTCTCCGTCACATTCGGAAATTCATCAATTCCGGAATGTGTCAAAAAACATTTTACGCCTACCACTCCGGCTTGCATCATCGCTTCCAACTGTGGTGAATTTCCGGGAATTAATCCGGCGTAGAAACCCACATTAGTATTCATTTTGCCGGTGGTTGATTCTAACTTTTGTTCAAAAGCTTTTAAAGTGGTCGTTACCGGACTCGCATTTAAAGGCATGTCGATAATCGTTGTTGTTCCTCCGGCGGCGGCGGCTTGCGTGGCAGTGTCAAAACCTTCCCATTCGGTTCTTCCGGGTTCGTTAACATGCACATGTACATCAATAACACCTGGCATTATCACAGCATTGCCAAAGTCTTCGGCAGTAGCTGATTTTTCAAAATGAATAGCGGTAATGGCTCCGTTATCGAAACAAAGGGTGGCCGGTTGTAATTGGTTGTCAATCCAAACGCGGTTGCTGTATATTTTTCTTGAGTGCAAGGGGTTTTCTTTTTTTAATTGCGAACCTACAAATATAGATTTAAATTAAAAATAAGCAAGTGTTGATTTCAGTAATGTTTGGTAAAAAAAATAAAAAGTCCCTATTAAAACAGGGACTTTTTAAAGAAACATCTACTTTAATTAACAAAACTACTCATCGTTGGCAATTTGTGTTTTTTCTAATGCCGGCTTATCTTTCTTAAGGGTCATTCTTTGTAATAGGTATTTTTTGGTCACTATAGTACCACTCTCCGAAGTAATTTGTACCAATACCACTTCATTTGACAAGCCAATAAACATTGAAGTTTGTGCATTGTGAATGTCTCTTTTCTCCAGAATTAATTTTCCGTTGATATCAAATATTTTTACAGTAGCCATACTTTCATTACCGGTATTGATAATTAAATTATTTCCGGCATCTCTATAAATAACTACCTGACTTGCGTTAAATTGAGGATTAGAAACTCCCAATGGCAATTGGTAAAGCAATTCAAATCGGGTGTCAAAAGTACCGGCTTCCGATGTAAAGGTATAGCCTCCTGAACTCAGGTTGTGCACCGTTCCGGTAACATTATCTCTTAAATATACCTCCTGCCCCTCTGAAAAGAATCCGTCAGAGTGATCTATGGCAATAGTGCAATCACCGGCCGTAGCTGTTTTAAAACTCATCGGAACTACATCCCCGGCATCAAACGGCAAAGCTCTTCCCTGAATGGCGTATGGTGTAGTACCTATTAAAGATGTTAAGGCAATTTCGCCATCATTAATATACTTCCCATCTATGTAATTATCCACTCCCTGAGTAGCATTGGTTAAATAGCCTACCATCATTTGTGAAAAAGCTCCGTTGGTTGTTGTAGCATTTAGCCAAATACGATTGCGCTCGAACGCGGCTGCTTTTAGGAAAAGATTATTATGTGAATTGGTTCGCATGGAATTGGTAAATTGTACAGTACCATTCCCATTTCCGGTAGCTTCAACAAAAAAGCCTTGTCCCGGTTCTATAGCTATGTTTGGATTTTGCCCAAAAGCATTTGCCGACGGGTGACCGTTACTCACAAATCCTCCCAGCGGGGTAAGGGTACAATAGCTTGGTGTCAATGACCCGTTAATTTTTCTCCAGAAATACAAAGTACCGGTAATCGTAACAGCATTGTTGGCATTGTTGATAAAATCATCTGCATAAATTGGTGACGGATAAGGGTTTCCAATTAAATTAAAACGATTTCCAACACCAGTACCGGTTAATGTAAAGGTATAATTTCCGTTATTCGGAACCCCGGTAAACTGACCCAACCACGGTTGTAATTCGGTCGCCGATTGCGTATTAGAAGCTCTGATCAAATAGCCTTTTGCGGTTTCGAAATTAATGGTTGAGGGAGCAACAATCTGATCATAGACATTGGTGGCCGAATTATAAGAATAAAATCGATTGCTCATGGTTTGTGGTGAAAATGCTTGTAATTGTTGGCCTGATACCGGAGATGACCACAAAGTATAGTCAAGGCGCTTAATCATAGCACTTTCGCGTTTGATAATTACGGTACCCGAATTCGTATTAGTAGTACCGCTTTGAATTAAATTGGCGTTGTTTTGAAAAGTCAATGAACTTCCGGAAGCTACCGTTACCGCTCCGCTCAATGTAACCGAATCACCAGAAGCAATAGTAACCACAGCATTGTTGTTTACGGTTAAGGAACAAGCCTCTATATTGGTACCGTTCGATGTATAGGCTCCGGCAAGCACTACTGCTTTGCTCGCATCCGGTGTTCCGTTGCTCCAAGCATTGCCATCCCATGAAGTTGAATTACCCACAGTTACCGCAGCAATAGTCGAAATTACCGCAGGACTACTCCCATTTTGAACAACCGCTCTGAATTGGGTAGTTTGTGTCAAGGCTGTTGTGGTATAAGTTGTACTAGTATTGGCTATTGTTGACCAAGTGGTATACGGACTTACACCATATTCCCAACGAATGACATTACCTATATAACCTGATAATACCAGTGTGGCTGTGCTTCCGCTACAAATACTTGAATCGCCTGATATGACACCACCGGATGAACCGGTACTAACCGTTAATGTTCCGTTTGTATAAGTAATAGTATAATTCACCGCATTAAAAGTACCACCCGTTGCCGCAGATGGAACTATTGGGTATGTTCCGACAGCTGCAGACGAGACAGCTCCTGAACTTGTTAAGGTTACACCTCCTATGGTTTGTCCGCCTAATAAACCGGTAGCGGAGAAAGCGGATGTTCCTAAGGCATAAGTTGTTCCGTAGCTTTTTGAGGCATTGGAAGCTGTAATCGTAAGCACTGCCTTTTGAATTGTAAATGCAGTGGCTGCTGAGCTTGCCGAATTATAGTTTGTGTTAGTATCTACCGTAACCGTAACGGTGTAAGTTCCGGCATTGCTTGGTCGAATAGCTGATGGGCCATAAGTAGTGGTGCCAGTACCGGTATAGCTATAAGTATAACTGGTACTTGAACCGGTATTGGTTGCCGAATTGGGGCCTTGAGCTGTTGCATTATAAGTATATGTCCCAATAGTTGGTGTTACTGTTGGAGTTGCTTTTACAACCGTCAAAGTACCGTTAACATAAGTAATAGTATAATTATTGACATTAAAAGTACCACCAGTTGCAGCTGATGGAACTATTAGGTATGCACCGACTGCTGCTGACGAAACAGCTCCTGTACTGGTTAAGGTAACACCTCCTATAGTTTGTCCACTTAATAAACCGGTAGCGGAGAAAGCCACTGATCCTAAGGTATAAGTTGTACCATAGCTTTTAGAAGCATTGGAAGCTGTGATTGTAAGTGCCGCCTTTTGAATTGTAAATGCAGTGGCTACTGAACTTGCCGAATTATAATTTGTGTTACTAGCAACCGTAACCGTTACGGTATAAGTTCCGGCATTACTTGGTCGAGTCGCTGATGGTCCGTAACTTGTAGTTCCAGTACCGATATAACTATAGGTATAACTGGTACTTGAACCGGTATTGGTTGCCGAATTGGGGCCTTGAGCAGTTGCATCATAAGTATAGGTTCCAATAGTTGGAGTAACTGTTGGAGTTGCTTTGACAACCGTCAAGGTTCCGTTAACATAAGTAATAGTATAGTTGCTGGCTGTAAAAGTACCACCAACAGCAGTATTAGGTATAATTGAGGAGGTTGAACCTACTGATGATGATGCGCTGATAGCTCCCCCTGAATAAGAAAGTGTTACACTGCCAATCGTTTCACTACCGGCTAAACCACTGACCGTAAAAGCGGTGGCTCCTGTAACCGGAGTAGATTGTGTAGTACCATAAGGTTTACTGGCATTATTAGCCGTAATGGTTACGCTTCTTTTACTTACAACAAAATTAGCTCCGCTTGATGTCACAGCATAATTTGTACTTGATATAGTAAATGATGTTGTCCCTGCCGGTGTGTTAGCCGATGTAGTAACCGTAAAAGTTACCGTTTGCCCGTCACCGGTTAAATTAATTGTTCCTAAACCTGAAACGGTTACCCCTGTAGGGGGCGTCCAGTTTATTGACAGTATACTTGTTGAAGCCGGATTTCCATTACCTATCTCGCTAAGGGTCAATGTGTAGGTGGTGCTTGAAACTGTTCCATATGTTACCGTTGTCGATTGTGAACCAACACTGATAGCGGTAACTCTGTAATTAGCAGCTGAAATAGTATTAGAAGAGAATACTAAAAACAAGAAAAAAAAGAGCAGTTTACTCTTGGGGTTACATAAAATTAATTTCATAATAAAAGCTTTAAGGGTTAGATTTGGGGAAATTATCCAACACAAATATCTACAAGCTATCAAGTTATTTACTTTGAAATAAGTTGAACAGACACTAAGTGTAGACGAAACGACAAATTATATCGTTTAATTCGCTTTTAATCGATTAAATACATGAAATTTTATGATTTTATTCTTCAGAGAAGCATTTTATAAAAATGAAAACTATTTGCTAAATACTAACCACCAATAGTAATCATACTGCGGTTTTGGGAAAACAAATCAGGGTTTTGAAATTTCAAATCGTCATCCATACCACCACGGACGGCTTTTTTGGAAAGTAAATTTTTATGAATCAAGGGAAGGATAGATTCTCCGGCGCGTAAGGTTTCGAGCAAAGAGGTTTCAGAATTCGAAAACAAACAATTTTTCAACTTGCCGTCTGCCGTTAAACGAATACGATTACAGGTAGTACAAAACGGATTGGTAACCGAACTGATAATGGCAAAACTACCCAAATGAGCTTTAATTTTAAAATTCTTCGCAGTATCATTCAGAGCATCTGTCAAACGTTCAATTTCGCTAAATGCATATTCGGATTGTATGGTTCCCAGAATTTCGGCATAAGAAACCAGTTTTGATTTATCCCATTGATTGCCGGTAAAAGGCATGAATTCAATAAAACGAACTTGAATGTTTTTATGTTTAGTCAATTCAATAAAATCAATGATTTCATCCTCGTTAAAATCTTTCATCAAGACTACATTGAGTTTTACTCTAAAACCTTCAGTAAGTAATAAATCTATATTTTCGAAAACGGTTTCAAAATAATTTCTTCGGGTTATTTTGTTGAATTTTTCTTTAACTAAACTGTCAATGCTGATGTTTATTGTTTTGATTCCGGCAATTTTAAACGTTTCAATGAAATTCGGAACCAGAATTCCGTTAGTCGTAAGGGTCAAATCGACTCCCAAATTCCCTAATTGCAGGATAATGTCTTTAGCATCTTTTCGTACCAAAGGCTCTCCACCGGTCAATCGTATTTTGGTCACGCCCAATTCAACAAAGGTTTTGGCAATATGAATAATTTCATTAGCCGTCATTAAATGGGGTTTTGGTGTTAGCGCTATTCCTTCTTCGGGCATACAATAAGCACATCTCAAATTACAATGTTCGGTAATCGAAATGCGCAAATACGTATGCTCTCGTCCAAAAGAATCTTGCAACTCCCGGTTATTTTCCATGATCAAATCCGTTCAATAATTTAAACAAATGTAGCACAGAAGGAAAAACCGCATCAATCGATTCTGAAGCTCCACCAACAGAGCCGGGTAACGCCATAATCAAAGTATCGCCTTTGAATCCGACAACACTTCGTGAAAGCATAGCAAAGGGCGTTCTTTCTTGCCCATAAGCCCGAATTGCTTCTTCTATTCCCGGAATTCTTCTGTCTAATAACGGAATTACAGCTTCGGGTGTGACATCTTTGTGTGACAAACCTGTGCCTCCGGTTACAATAACCAAATCGGTTTTTTGTTGTAAATGTTTATGAATTAGACTTTGAATATCGTCGATTTTGTCCGGAATGATATCGTATTGTGCTACGGTCAATCCTAATTTTTGAAGCTTTTCAGTGATCACTTTTCCCGAAGTATCTTGCTTAGTTCCTGCCGAAACACTATCGGAACAAACAATGACAGCGGTTGAAAGATTGAAATTTTCTTTGGTACCGAAATCAGATTTCCCTCCTTTCTTATGCAACAACTTTACTGTCGAAATCTCTACCTTTTTATCGATAGGTTTTAGCATGTCGTACATTGTTAAGGCCACGATAGACGCCCCGTGCATGGCTTCCACTTCAACACCGGTTTTGTATATGGTTTTCACGGTAACTTCAATTGAGATGTAATCTTCAAAACATTCAAATTGAATTCCCGTAAATTCAATCGGCATCGGGTGGCAATCCGGAATGACGCTTGCTGTGTTTTTTACAGCAAATAAGCCTGCTGTTCTGGCTACTTCGAGCACATCGCCTTTGGGTACTTTTTTTGCTAAAACCGCTTGTATGGTTTCGGCTGAACCTACCTTTACAATAGCTTGAGCCACTGCTGTTCTTAGTGTTGTTATTTTATGGGTGATATCGACCATGTTAAGTGTTTTTTTTCCAAGTATAGGTTTCGTCTTCAAAAATTTCTTTACCAAATACCGGAACCTTTGCTTTTATTGCTTCAACTAAAAATTCAATCGCTTCAAAAACTACTTTTCGTCTTGGTGCCGAAACAAAAACAAAGAGACAAATCTCCCCAGCTTTTACCAATCCTAAGCTGTGGTAAATATGCATACAAGTTAAGTCATACTTGGCAAAAGCTTCTTCTCTGATTTCATAAAAAACTTGCTCTGCCATAGTTTCGTAAGCCGAGTATTCAATAGCTACTACCGGTTTTCCTTCTATCACATCGGCACGAACCTGACCAAGGAAGATATTGTGAGCGCCAATGGTAGTTTTACTTTGATGCTTGGCAATAGAATTTCCGATGAACTCGGCAGAAATGGCACCATCAAGAAAAGATGATTTTTTTGGTTTTGTAGTTTCCATTTAACTAGTTATTGTTTGTAGAGCTTCAACGCCATTCTCTAGATGATACAAATTGGTAAATCCATTTTTTTGCAAATAGTTTGAAGCTAATTTACTTCTGCTTCCGTTTTGGCAAAAGAGAATTATTTTTTGGTTTTTGTCGATGTGTTTCAGAAAGTCATCCAGTTGCCCCAAAGGTACAGTCTTATAATTTTCTATCATTACTTTTGGCTCTTCATAGTGTTCGCGAATGTCAATCACCAGATTGTTTTTGTTTTGTGCTTCTCTAAAAAAATCGGAGGAAGACAGTAAGCCTATTTCAGTTGTTGGTTCAGCATTTAAAATAGATAATCCGTTTTGCATTCCTTTATTTATTTCATTCTCATTTTTTTGAAAATCAATTGTTTGAACAGAATTATCTAACGCATTATACAACAACAATCTGCCGTTTAAAACTGAGCCGATTCCCAAAATCATTTTTAAAATTTCATTAGCTTGCATACCACCCAGTACATTAGGCAAAACACCTAAAACACCCAAATCTGCACAAGTATCCATCGTATTTATAGGCTCATTTTCCGGAAACAAGCAGCGATAGGAAGGTCCGTTGTTATAATTAAAAATAGAAAGTTGTCCTTCAAATTTGTGAATCGAAGCATACACCATCGGGATTGCTTTCACCAATGCAACATCATTCATCAGATAACGCGTTGGTATAGTATCGGTACAGTCCACTATGATTTGGTAATCGGAAACGATTTGAAAGGCATTGTTATTGGTAAAATAATCTGCATACGGAATCACTTTAACTTCCGGATTTTGCTTTGAAATGGCTTCAGCAGCGACAGTAACTTTGAATTTTCCGCAGTCTTCTTTGGTGTATAAAAATTGTCTGTGTAAATTGGTTTCTTCCACAACATCTCCATCCACAATACCGATACAACCTACTCCGGCTGCAGCCAAATTTTGCAACACCGGGCAGCCCAAACCACCGGCACCAATGACTAATACTTTAGCCTTGCCGAGCTTTTCCTGACCTGAAATACCTACTTCAGGCAGTTTGATTTGTTTATCATATCGTTTGCTGTACATTGTATTCTGCATTATCCTCCTGAAAAAGCCGGTAACAAAGCAATCTCATCGTTATGTTTCAGCACTAATTTCAAATTGGAAACAATCTTCTGATTGACGGCAAACAAATACTCCACCTTTTTGATTTCGGGAGCCGATTTTTCGAGTACGAGTTTTATATCATTCAGCGTCGGAATGAATGCACTAAACTCAGCAACATCACTATCCGTCTCTAGTATATCCCTGATAATGCCATAATATTTTACCGTACATTTTATAGTCTTCATAACTAGGTAGTATATAGTTTTAAAATGGCTATGCCGAGTACAAAACTCAAAACCGTTCGTAGCGTTAGTGTGTTGAATTTTCTACTTCCATAATAGGCTCCGAATATGCCTCCTACGAGAGCTGCCATAATCAATGTCAGTGATGAACTTGGCAATGTTCCTCCTTTAGACATAAATCCAAAAAGCCCGGAAACAGAATTTACAAAAATAAACAAAGCCGAAACCGCAGCGGTTTGTTTGATATTGGCCCAGCCTAATAACAAGATGACCGGACTCAAAATAATGCCGCCGCCAATGCCGAGTAATCCTGATAGAAATCCTATTAGAGCTCCTATGAATAAGGCTAAAGGTATGTTTAATGGTTTTCGTACCGTTTTTTCATTGCCAAACAAACCCAATAAACGGGCAACCGCAAAAACCAGTACAGTTCCCAAGGCTATTTTATAATAATGCGTTTCAATAGCAATCATTCCACCCAAAAAAGAAAAAGGAACCGAAGTGATAGCAAACGGATAAAACAATTTCCATTCAAACTTTTTTTCTCTATAGAAAAAATAAAATGAAATGGCCGAAACCAAAATATTCAGCACCAAAGCGGTGGGTTTCATGAAGGTTACCGGAAAAGCGAACAAACTCATTAAAGCCAAATAACCACTGGCGCCTCCGTGTCCGACACTGGCATATAAAAAAGCTACTACAGCCAATAAAACAATTAATAATGGGGAGTTTATCAAATCAGTCATACCTAAAAACGAATTTTGAATGTAAAACAAATATAGCAACTAATCCGCTTACTGAATGGGATAAACCGCAACTTTATCGCCTTTCAATTTTTGATAATTCCCATTAGGTAAATACACTAAAACATTGGCTGTGGCAAAAGAATCGAGCATCGAAGAATCCTGATGTGGTAATATGGTCACTTCCTCCCCATGCTTGTTGCTTTTAAAAACTGGTCACGTGAATTATTTACTATAAAATCATGTGCCAAAGTCCTAGTGCTTTTGGATTCGTAGGAAATAGCCATTCCGGACCATCGTTGTAAGGTTGGCAACACATGGATATAAAAACAAGTCAGGCTTGCTGCTGGGTTTCCGGGTAAAGCAAAAACTAATTTGTCATCTTTTTTCCCCACTAATAATGGCTTGCCGGGTTTTTGGCTGACTTTATAAAACAAGGTTTCTACTTGTAAACTTTCTAATGCTTTGCCCACAAAATCATAATCTCCAACAGAAATACCACCCGAAACTAAAACTATCTCATTTTCTGATATAGCTTTATCTAAAACAGCTTTCGTATTTTCAAAATCATCATTAACCTGATACAGTTTAACCTCAACATAATAAGCATTATACAAAGCCGTTTGCAACATAATCGCATTACTTTCATAGACTTTGCCATAAGGCAAGGGTTGCCCAGGTTGAACCAATTCATTTCCGGTAACGACAATGGATACAGTTGGCTTTTGATAGACTTTGACTTTCGTATAACCCAATCCGGCTAAGAAACCGATAGCTGCAGCATTGAGGAACGTTCCTTTTGCTAATGCCTCATCATTTTGTTTGATTTGTGAGCCTAATGGCCTAACGTTGGTTTCGGGAATTACTTGTTCTTGAAGATGTAATTGATTGCCGGTTACAGCAACTTTTTCAATCTGAATGACTGCTTGTGCCGAATCAGGAAGGGCAGCTCCGGTAAATATTTTTAAGGCTTGACCGGGTTTAAGTTCCTGTTGATTTTCATCACCGGCTTTCACTTCACCAATGATTTCATACTCCAAAGCATTATGAAGACAAAGTGCAAAACCATCCATATTTGATTGCCGAAACGGCGGCATGTTAATGGGTGACAACAAGGTTTCCGCTAAAATATTGTTCCGAGATTCCAATAAGAAAACTTCCTTTTCTTTAGGAGAAAAAGTGATTTTATTCAAAATCGAAAAGGCTTCGTTTACGGAAATCATCGGTCTTGGTTTCTGATTTTTATGAGTTGGGCTGCCACACTAACAGCAATTTCATAAGTGGTTTCACTTTTAATATCAATGCCAATGGGTGCGTATACTTTGGCAATTTGATTTTTGTCAAAACCATCGGCTTCGAGATTTTTGAATAGCGTTTCAATCTTTGCCGCACTGCCCAGCATCCCTATGTATTTGAAATTTTTCCCCAGCAATCGTCGAATAATAATATCATCCGTTCGGTAACCGAAAGACATAATTACAACATAAACGTTATCTCCTTCTGGTATGTGATTTTCTATGGATTCAAATTCGATTACGGCTTTGGATTTGACGAAATGATTCGCTTCCATCGTATTTAAATTTTCTCGATGATCCAGCAGATGAATTTCAAAATCCAATTTAGACAGCACTTCGCTCAACGCCAAACCTACATGGCCTCCGCCAACAATGTAAACCTTTTGAATCAAACAATTAGTTTCTGAAAACATCCATTCACTAACTTCAGGTTTGTGGGTTTTGACGCCATGATTAGAATAATTAATTGTAACAACCTCATCGGAAAGTATCTCTTCTAACAAAGCAAAATAATTGGAATCAACATCATAAAAAGCAATCGTTTGTTGCCCGGAACAAATCATCCCCGATTGGTCTTTAGGAGCCGATTTGTCGTGAATCTGATGTTTTATGAAAGGTTCAAAATGCGGTTTATCTAAAAGACTTTCCGCAAACTCTACCAATTTATGTTCCATAATGCCGCCACCAATCGTACCGAACATTTGCTGTTTGGACACCAACATTTTAAAACCTTTTCTTCCTGGGCTGCTGCCTTCATTGGCAATAACTACCATCAGAATCAGTCGCTGTTCTTCTTGAAGTACTTGCTGAACTTTTTTATAGAAATCAATCACCATAATCTGAAAATTATTGGTGGTTTATGACTTCTTGTACAAGTCCATCAACACTTTCTCAGGCGTATACGGTGCGTTTACTGCTAAATCAGCATCGGGATTGAAAGCTTTCACAGCATTGCGAATGGCAAAATAAGCTCCGATTCCATACATCAACGGTGGTTCACCCACAGCTTTTGATTTTTTAATGGCGAGTTCGTGACCTTCAGTTTCCAAATGTTGAATGTTAATCACCTTCGGAACCGAATAAATATCGGGAACTTTGTATGTCGACAGTGCATTGGAAACCAATCGTCCTTGGTCGTTATAAATGATTTCTTCCAAAGTCATCCAACCAATTCCTTGTACCAATCCGCCTTCAATCTGTCCGTTGTCAATCGTTGGATTCATACTTTTTCCGAAATCGTGTACAATATTCACGCTGTCAAAATCGTAGGTTCCTTTCAAACAATCGACTGTTACTTCATGAATAGCCGTGCCGTATACATGGTATGCAAACGGATGTCCTTTTTCTTTGGTTTTATCGTAATGGATGGTTGGCGTAGCATAATGCGCATTTTCACTCAAAGCTACACGTTGGGTAAATGCTCTGGTGATTAAGGCATTCCAGGTGATTTCAGTTTTTACCTCATTGGCATAAACCATCTCCTCTTTTAATTCAATTATTTGGTCGGTATATTCTTTTTGAGCTACAGCTTTCAATCGTTCCAACAAAGCGTTACACGCCATTTGTAAAGCTTTTCCATTCAGGTCAGCTCCGGCACTCGCAGCGGTTGGTGACGTATTGGCAACGCGTAATGTATTTGTTGATTCAATTCGGACTTTATTCGCATTGATTCCAAAGGTTTCTATCACGATTTGGAGCATTTTGGTATTCAACCCCTGCCCCATCTCAACACCTCCGGTACTTACTACTACGCTTCCGTCATGATAAATATGTACCAAAGCACGAGCGTGATTCATCATGGTATTGGTAAACGAAATTCCGAAGCAAATCGGTTGAATCGCTAAACCTTTTTTGAATCGTGTATTGTTAGCATTGAATTCTTCTACTCGTTTCTTTTGAGTTTCGTAATCGTAGCTTTTCATGCAGGTTTCCCAAGCATTTTGTGCTTCTACTTGTTGCAAAATTTGACCATACGATAACTCATCGCCCTCTTTAACCAAGTTCGCTTTCTGAATGACTGCAGGACTTATTCCTAATGATTCCGCTGCTTTTACAATGGCAGCTTCAATGACAAACTTCCCTTGTGGTCCGCCAAAACCTCTGAATGCTGTATTCGGTGGTAAATTGGTTTTACAACTGTACGCTTTCGCAATTACATTTGGAATAAAATACGCATTGGTAGAATGAAACAAAGTACGTTCCATAACTGCCGGTGATAAATCGGCTGCTGCTCCTGCATTTTGATAATGAGTTACTTCGTAAGCAATAATCTTTAAGTCTTTATTCAAACCAATTTTAAAATCGGCCGAATACGGATGGCGCTTTCCGGTCATACGCATATCGTCCATGCGGTGCATCGACATTTTTACCGGTTTGTGTAAATGTTGAGCCGCTAAAGCAACCATTACAGCCCAAGGGGTTGCTTGGTCTTCTTTCCCACCAAAACCACCACCTAAACGAACGGTATCGATTTCAATTTTATGCATTGGGATTCCCAGTACTTGAGCCACCATCCTTTGAACAGCGGTTGGACCTTGTGTAGAAGAAGAAATAATGATACTTCCGTCTTCTTTGGGACGGGCGTAAGCACCTTGAGTTTCTATGTATAAATGTTCCTGTCCGTTGACATCGCTTCTGCCTTCAAAAATGTATTCGCATTGTGACCAAGCGGTTGCTGTATCTCCCAACTTGAATTGTCTTGGAGGCATGATAAGTTTATCCTGCTTCTGCGCTTCTCTCGGATCGGTGATTACCGGTAATTCTTCGTAAACTACTTTAATTAGTTTGGCTGCCATGCGACAGTCGTGTTCCGATTTTCCAACAATCAAAGCAATAACTTGTCCTCGAAAATGTACTTCGCCATCGGCTAGTAAAGGTTCATCCGGAAAAATACCTCCGATTTGATTTTGACCGGGAATATCTTTTGCCGTTAAAATTTCGACTATGCCTTTGGCTTTTAGTGCCAATTCTAAATCAATGCTTTTAATTTTAGCATGAGCTACTGTTGCATCAAACGGCAAAGCATAAAGCGTTCCGTGAATCTCCTGAATATCATCTAAGTAAATGGACTTTCCTTTTACGTGATTATGAGCGTCTATATTAATCATACTAAATCGTTCATTTTAAAGGTTTCAGGAAATAGCGTAATGAAATGGGCAAAGAACAATTGGCGCGCCAAAAGTCTTTTATATGCTTCGGTACCACGAGCATCGCTGATAGGTGCTAACTCGGTTTGCAAAAGTTGTTCTGCTTCTTTTACTGTTGCTACAGTTATCTCTTTTCCAACTAAAAAAGTACTGGTTTTGGCTAAATATTTTGGAATCGGACCAACGCCTCCCATAGAAACATCAGCATCAGTAATTGCAGTCCCATTAGTAGAAACGGTGATAGCAGTATTCACACTGGCAATATCTAAATATTGTCGTTTGCATACTTTTTCGAAATGGAATTTACTGGAAGTAGGGACTTCAAATGCAATCTCGGAAATGATTTCGTCCGTTTTTTTATCTAAGGTTTTGTAACCCAAATAAAAGTCTTTCAGCATGACTTGTCGACTGACATTTTCTTTATTCGTCAATGTCAATTGGGCTTTCATGGCTAAAAGAATAATCGTAAAATCTCCAATGGGTGAACCATTAGCAATGTTTCCGGCTATGGTAGCAATGTTTCGAATTGGCGTTGACGACAGTAATTTTAGATAATTATACCAATTCGGAATCGCATTTAACAATGTTTCGTTTTCAATTAAATCGGTAACGGTTGCAGACGATTTCAGTAGACAACTATTTCCATTGAAAGTAATTCCGTTTAGTTCTTCTTTATCGAATAAATAATTCATATCCATGTCGTGTAATTCGTCATGTTTTTGAACGTATAAATCGGTTCCGCCACCAATCGGTACTTGACCATTCGAAGTATATTCGCTTTGAAATTCTTTTAATCTTTGTTCAATTGTTAAAAAATAATCGGGCACAAAATCATTGGCAACTAACCAAGACAAAGGCTGACTTTGGTCTTTTTGCAACAACACTTCGGTCACTTTTGCGGCAGCGCGTTCAATGGTTTTATAACCGGTACAACGGCAAATATTTCCGTCAATAGAACTGATAGCGCTTTCTACTGTAGGTTCAGAGCAAGTCAAAGCATACCCACTCATCGAATTCACAAAGCCCGGCGTACAAAATCCGCATTGCGTTCCTGAACAATCTACCATGGCTTGTTGTACTTGATTTAGTTTTTCGGGTAAGTTCAATCCTTCTACAGTAACGATGTGTTTACCGTGAACATTCGCTAACGGCGTTAAGCATGAAGTGGCACTGGCATACTCGGTTTTACCTTCTTTTAATGAGCCAATCAACACCGTACAAGCTCCGCAATCCCCTTCACGACAACCGATTTTAGTTCCGCGCAGGTTTTCGTCGTAACGAATAAAGTCGAGCAAGGTAGTGCTAGCCGATTTATCGGTTTGAATCAACCGATTATTTAATATAAATTGAATCATAGCGGATTACGAATTAATATTCGATTTTAGCAATACTTGTAGACCATAATTGGAAAGCTTCTAATGCTTCATCACGCATCATTTGCTCGGTTTGCAACTTTCTGTTAGTAAAAGGCAATTCTAATTCTTCGTAAATAAATTGGTCATCAAAATTGATGTCAGCAGCGTCTTTTTTGGTATTGGCAAAATACATTTTATCAGGTCTTGCCCAATAAATAGCTCCTAAACACATTGGACAAGGTTCACAACTGGTGTAGATTTCGCAACCGTCTAATTGGAACGTTCCTAATTCTTTGCAGGCATTTCTAATGGCTACTACCTCAGCGTGTGCTGTAGGGTCATTAGTTGAAGTTACTCCATTGGCTCCGCGGGCAATAATTTTACCGTCTTTCACGATTACTGCACCAAAAGGCCCGCCTTTTCCCGATTTTACATTCTCGATAGACAGGTTGATAGCCTCTTGCATAAATTCATTTTTTGCACACATAATATTTATTCTTAATCTGTTATTAATTTAAACTCTTCCTTTGAGCGAACTGAACACCCAGGCATTGGCCAAAAAACCAACTCCTACAGCTCCGAATCCCCAACCTGCAACATCAGCGTAACGATATACACCAAGCCCAATTAAAATAAAGCCCATGATAATCATGATGAAGGTAGCCCAACCCAAAACTGTATTCTTATTCATTCCCATAATTTGTGGTATTTAATTTTAAAGCAGAGGCAAATATCGGTAATTTTTTAAATAAAAAAGCACTCCTTACGGAATGCTTTCAAAATATATTGGATTAGATATTCTATTGATTCTAAACAAATTTATTATGGTTGTTTTGATTCAACAGCATTGTCTGAATTATTGAACAAAATAGAGAAATCCGAAATTTCTACAAAGCCATCTCCATTCAAATCAGTCGCAGCATTTCCTTCTACAGCCGCATCACTATCATTGAAAAGAGGTGAAAAATCAGCAATTTCAATAAAGCCATCTTGGTTTAAATCGCCGCTGTAAAAAGCATAAACTCCCGCTTCCATTAGTTTCATATTGCTACCGTATGCTTTGTTAGCAGCCGTTCTGAAATCATAAACTAAAGGTGTTGTCGAACTTACCGCTTGTGTTGTAGCACTCCAAGTCTCAATGGCATTTCTGTGTTTTACCACTAAATAGTAAGAACCATTGGGTACCGAAGTAAAATTACAAACAGCAGTCCCGTTTGTTTGCAGTACGGCAGTCGTTGAACCTACAAGAACATTGCCGGCACTTTTTAATTCTAATGTTATAGTATCTACATCTGTTGCGCTTGAACCTATACCTTGATTGGCTTTTACCGGACGCATAGCATGTGTTGCCAAATCATAAAAGCCTTCAATATTAAATTTAACCGTTACAACTGAAGCACAAGAGGTTATTGTAAGATTCAAAAATTCTGTATCGCCGCTTGCATTGATTCCTGTATAATTTCCAGTAGTGGTATAAGTTTGATTGTTAACAGACCAAGTGTAGGAACTACAAGCAGTTGCTGTTGTGGTAGGCGGCGTTAGTGTAGTTACATTTGCCGTATTACTTGAAGCCGAAATATTTCCGGAAGCATCTTTTGCTTTAACGGTGAAGGCATAAGCGGTAGCATAGGTCAATCCGGAAACAGCAAAAGTAGTCGCAGTTGTGGTAGAACCTATTAAAACGGCTCCTTTGTACACATCGTATCCGGTAACGGCGGCATTATCGGTAGCGGCTGTCCAAGATAAATTGGTGGTTCTTTGCGTTGTTCCCGAAGCTGTTAATCCTGTTGGTGCTGTTGGTGCTGTGGTATCGGCAACAATTACAACGGTATAATCTTCTACCTGCCCATAAGTATAAGTTTCACAAGCAGTTGGAATAGCATTGAATTTAAGAGAAACCCTCATTCTTGTAGCTCCTAACGTAGCCGTTGCCGGTATGGTAAAAGTTCCCGAAACAGGAGTTGTTGTTGACGGTGCTTTTGTCCAAACCGTTTCTCCGCTGTCTAAAAAGTCTCCGTCTTTATTGTAATCAATGAAAACGGCATATCCTTCACTATAGGCAGTTGATGTCCAAGTTGGTGTAATTGTAATGGTTGGTGTAGTATATCTGGTCAAGTTAGTTGAAATAGCCGTAAAATCAGTATAACCCGTACCTCCTGTTGATGTATTATCAATGGTTCCTAATTGTACTCTTCCAATCACTTCATCGGCCACATTATTTCCTTGTGAAGTACAATAGGTAAATAAAGTTGTTGTTACACTTAGTGCGTTACTGGCTGAGGAAATATTACCGGCATTGTCTTTTGCTTTCACGGTGAACACATAGGTGGTATTAGCGATTAATCCGCTTACGGCATAAGTAGTGGCAGTGGTTGTCGAGCCTAATAAAACACCATCTTTATACACATCATACCCGGTTACTGCTACATTATCGGTAGCCGTTGTCCAAGACAGATTGGTCGTCGTTGACGTGGTTCCCGAGGCACTTAAAACAGGGGCTGTCGGGGCTGTCGTATCAGACAATGTAGTAACATTCACTGTATTACTTGCTGCTGAAAAATTCCCGGCGGCATCTTTGGCTTTTACCGTAAAAGCATAGCTTGTGGCCGGAGTCAATCCGGTTACTGCAAAAGTGGTGGCTGTAGTCGTAGTACCAATCAAAACACCTCCTTGATATACTTCATATCCCGTTACCCCAACATTGTCTGTTGAAGTTGTCCAAGAGAGGTTTGTTGAATTCACCGTGGTTCCAGAAGCGGTTAAAGTAGGCGCTGATGGCGGAGTCGTATCGGATGAAGCAGCTGTAATGGTAAAATTAGTATTAGAAACATCGAAAAAGATGTGGTTGGTTCCTTTAATCATGATTCGGTTAGTGGTTCCTACGGTAGCAGGCATAGTCACTGATTCTGAACCGTCGTTGGGTGTCGCAGCTAATAAAGTGGACCATGTAGTACCTCCATTAGTTGAAATTAAAATATCTACATTGGCACAATTGACACTGTTTGTTGTAGTACCGGCCACATTCCATGTCACCGTTTGGGCACTTCCTGCCGGATAGGAAACCGCCGTATTAGGTATGGTTACCGCAAAAGGACCGGCCGTTGCATTAACGGTTACTACCATATCATCGCTATTATTAGCAGGTCCTCCGGCATGATTGTCACGAACGGTAAACCTGAAATTTAAAGTACGAGCTACAGATGATAAGGCTTCGACCGTAATTTCGGTTCCTGCTGTTGTAGTGGCACCGGTTAATACCGATGACATTTTTGGAAAATACCTTGTTGGCGAAGTGGTAGGGGTATATGACCTGAAATTAACTCCGGTAGTTTTTGTGGCACTTGGTGCTGCTGCCGTGGTTTGTGAATCCATTTGTTCCCAAATATAAGTAAGTGCATCACCGTTGGTATCAGTTCCCGAACCGGTTAACATAAACGGAGTACTTTTAGGAATGGTATAATCTAATCCTGCGCTGGCTGTTGGAATAGCATTTCCGGTAGCGGTGTTGGTTTGACAGGTAGTTGTTTTTATATAATTAGTAACCTGTTGAATACTGATTGCATGAAAATAAGCATCAGAGTGAGGTTGCACATCAAGGGTGGTAATACCAGCATAGCCCATAATCGTTGAACCTGAACCAGGCTCCATTTGAGTACCGGTTCCTTCATTACCACCGTGTGTCCATGTATGATTGGCTCCAAATTGATGTCCCATTTCGTGAGCTACATAATCAATATCAAAATTATCGCCTGATGGAATTCCATCTCCGGGAGAGGTAAATCCACTTCCTTTGTTTTCATCTGTTGTGCTGGCAGTATCATCTACACAAACACAACCTATACAACCGGCATTTCCTCCACCACCACTAGCCCCAAACAAGTGACCAATATCATAAGCGGCATTTCCTATTGTTGTGGTCAGATTGTTTTGCAATTCTGTATTCCAAGCGCCTCCCGATCCTGTAGCAGCGGCTGAATAAGGGTCGGTTGAAGCGTTGGTGTAAATTAGGACATCATTGTTGGCAATCAAATTCATGTGAACCCCAAAATCAATTTCAAATACGCCGTTAACACGTGTCATGGTGTTATTCATTGCTGCTAAAGCCAAAGCTTTTGTACCTCCGAAATAAACAGTGTATTCTCCGGTTACCGAAAGCGCTAAACGATAGGTTCTCATCAAAGCATCATCAGCATTAGGTCTGGCAGCTAAATCAGCACTTTGCAGTCCGTTTTGCACTGTATTAATGACCTTACATTCAAATGGACTTAACAATGAAAGGGCTTTATCTGTTTTTCGGTAAACAACATAAGTGCTTAAATCGGTGGTAAAAGGTTCTATAAAAACGGCCGAACGATCGGCATAAATAATCATACTTTGTAATCCGAGTGGCGATAGACTAAAGTAAACTCTGGCTGTCGGATTTTCAATTCCTTGTCCGACATAGGATTTGATATCGGGATATTTTGCGGCTAGAGCGGCATCCATATTTGAAGTTTCCTGGATATAGAAATTTTCTAATTGACCTTCACTATTAGGAAAGGAAACCGTAATATTTGATTTTTCTTTAGAGGCAAATCGTTTTGGAGCATTGACTAATCGTTGTTTTAGTCCGTTGATGTCTAATTCAAATAACTGTTTGCGCGTTAATGATTTTTTATTTTCAGCAATCGTAGACGTTATGCCTTTAGTATTAGCTTTCCATAAATTGCTGTCTTTTTGCGCAAGGGTAACAGTAGAAATTAATAAAATAATGGCGAGTAGTGAGTATTTCATAATTATTTGGTAATGATGATATTAAAACAATTTGCAAATATATTGGATTTAATTAAATAGCATCAGCAAATTGCAGTAACTCACAATAAAAAGTATTGTTTTATAAGGCAATTCCGTTAATAGTAGTAAATGGGGTAAATCAGGAACAGTTTACTAAAGAGAATCCCTACTTGCCGGTTTAATTAAAAATGCTAACCAGCATTTCTTTCAGCAAATCACCTTGTGGTAAAGCATTAACCCCTACTCCTTTGCTTTTTACATCAATATCGCGCAAAGTTCCAACTATAGCACTAACTTTTCGCATAGGATAATTGCGCAGGGCTACATCGTAATCTTTTAGAAAATAAGGATTGACTTTCAGTACTTTGGCAACATTGCCCGGAGATTTATCTTTTAAACCGTGGTATTGCAATAGAGAAGAAAAGAAACTGAATACCAAACCAGTAGTCATGACCAGTGGATTATCTTTTTGGTTTTGGGCAAAATAAGCGGCAATCTGATAGGCTTTCAATTGGTTTTTTTCGCCTATGGCTTTTCGGAATTCGAAGACATTAAAATCTTTGCTGAAGCCTATATTTTCTTCTATATGATGCGGTGTAATGGTACTGCCTTTGGGCAAAATGATTTCGAGTTTATTTAACTCATTGGCAATCCGACTTAAATCATTCCCCAAAAATTCAACCAACATCATCATGGCTTTGGGTTCAATGTCATAGCCTTTGCCTTTTAAAACGCGTTTAATCCATTCACCCACCTGGTTTTCGTACATCTTTTTACTTTCATACACTAAGCCATGTTTGTCAAGGGTCTTGGTAACTTTTTTGCGTTTATCCAGTGTTTTATATTTGTAAGCCATAACCAAAACAGTGGTCGGCTGTGGGTTTTCGGCATAAGATTCCAACTTATCAATGGTTTTGGCCAACTCCTGTGCTTCTTTTACAATTACCACCTGACGGTCAGCCATCATTGGATAACGTTTGGCATTAGCTACAATTTCATCCACCGTAGTGTCACGACCATACAGCACCATTTGATTGAACCCTTTTTCATCTTCTGTCAAAATATTATTTTCCAGGTACTCGGTGATTCTGTCAATATAATAGGGCTCCTCACCCATCAAAAAATAGATAGGTTTGATATTTCCGGCTTTGATGTCGTTGATGATTTTGACTACTTCGTCCATTTTCTAGTGTTCAGTTGCAATTGCAATCGGCAGAATATTAATTTTTAAATTTTCGAATTTTCAAATTAACTTTGCTTTATGCAAAAACTCAATTTTCCTTCTTATACGTTTCGCCTCAAAAATAGTGAAAATAAAGTGTCTATTTTTGATGAAATCAGGAAAAAATTTATGGTGCTCACTCCTGAAGAATGGGTGCGACAACATACCGTACAGTTTCTTTTACAAGAGAAACGCTATCCAAAATCTTATATCAATGTAGAAAAACTGGTTAAAGTAAACGATATAAACAAGCGCTATGATGCCGTAGTTTTTGAACCAGACGGAGCCATTTTTTTATTAGTAGAATGCAAAGCCCCGGAAGTTAAAATCACTCAAGACACTTTTGACCAAATTGCACGTTACAACCTGAAATTAAAGGCGAAATTCCTAATGGTAACCAACGGACTAAATCATTACTTTTGCCAAATGGATTTTGAGAAAGAGCACTATGTTTTTCTGAAAGAACTGCCGGATTTTAAAAGATAGACCAACAGAAATTAAATGACAGACAAAAAAATAGCAGTAGTCATACTCAATTGGAACGGCGCCAAATTGCTCGAGCAGTTTTTGCCTTCCGTAGTAGCGTATTCTGAGGAAGCCACGGTTTATGTAGCCGATAATGCTTCTACAGATGCTTCTGTAGCTGTCATTAAATCCCAATTTCCAACGGTGAAGATTATTCAGAATGAAGGTAATTATGGTTTTGCCAATGGCTATAATGTAGCACTTGAGCAAGTCGAAGAAGAATACTATGCCCTGGTCAACTCCGATATTGAAGTTACAGAAGGCTGGCTCAAACCAATTCTATCTATTTTTGATACAGCACAGAATATCGGAATTATACAACCGAAGATATTAGATTATAAAAACAAGGAGTATTTTGAATATGCAGGCGCTGCCGGTGGCTTTATTGATAAATACGGATATCCGTTTTGTCGCGGTCGTATTTTTGACACTATCGAAAAAGACAACGGGCAGTACAATGACGAAATCGAAATCTTTTGGGCCAGTGGGGCCTGTTTCTTTATTCGCAAGGAGATTTACCGAAAACTAAATGGTTTTGATGCCGACTTCTTTGCGCATCAGGAAGAAATTGATTTATGCTGGCGAGCTTTTAATTTAGGTTATAAAGCTAAATATACTCCTAAGTCGGTGGTGTATCACGTGGGTGGCGCAACTTTAAACGAAAGCAATCCTAAGAAAACATTTCTGAATTTCAGAAACTCGCTTTTGATGCTGACCAAAAACTTACCCGAAGGCCAATTATTCCCTATTATATTCCTCAGACTTTGCTTGGATGGTATTGCGGGCATTCAATTTATTTTGAAAGGAAAATTGACGCATTGTTGGGCCATATTGAAAGCCCATTTTTATTTTTATCATCTGATTAACAAAATGTTAAAGAAAAGAGGTCCTAGTCAAGCCGCGAATTACTACAAAACCAAAAGCATTGTTTTTACTTACTTTGTCAAGAGTGGCACCGTTTTTGACAAGCTATTTTAACAAGAGTTTATCATTCTAATATACTCTTACACTTTAAAATAATCCGTACTTTTGTTAAAATTTTAATCACACTTCCTTATGAAAAAAGTAATTTTTGCACTTTCGCTTGTAGCCCTGACCCTTACCTCTTGTGGCTCTAAGAAAAAAATTGCGGCTCTTGAAGCACAAAACAAAGAATGTCAAGATTTATTGAATTCAACTACTGTTAAATTGAACCTGTGTCTTTCTGAAAAAGACGCACTTTCAAAACAAAATGACTATTTAAAACAAAACAACTCCGACTTAATTAACAGTTCAAAAGAAATGACCATGTTAAGTACCAAAGGAGCACAAAACTTAGAAAAATCATTAGAAAGTTTAAAAGAGAAAGACCTTAAAATAACTCGTCTTCAGGATGCTTTAACTAAAAAAGACAGTGTTACGTTGGCTTTAGTAACTAGTTTAAAAAGCTCTGTTGGGATTTCAGACCCGGACATCGAAATTAATGTAGAAAAAGGAGTGGTTTTCATTTCTATTGCTGATAAATTACTTTTCAAAAGTGGCAGTTATACCGTAAGCGACAGAGCGAAAGAAGTTTTGGCTAAAGTAGCTAAAGTGATTAACAGCCGACCAACTTTTGAATGCATGGTAGAAGGCCATACGGATAATGTACCGTTTACCGGAAACGCTGTATTACTTGACAACTGGGACTTGAGTGTAAAACGTTCCACCGCTATTGTTAGAGTATTAACCAAAGACTTAGGCGTAAAACCATCACAATTGATTGCTGCAGGTCGTAGCGAGTTCATTCCATTAGTGGATAACAATACCGCTGATAATCGTGCTAAGAACAGAAGAACCCGAATCGTTGTATTACCAAAAATTGACGAGTTCTATGACATGATTGAAAAAGAAATGAAGAATCAGAAGAAATAATTCACTGAATAGTTTATAAAGAAAAACGTCCCGAGAAATCAGGACGTTTTTTTATTTTCAGTTATTACACTACAGCATACTAAAAGATATCCGGATCACCTTTACCTTCACGAAGTACCACCGGTTCATAGCCTGATAAATCGATTATCGTAGACCCTACATTGTCGCCATAACCACCATCAATGACCAAATCTACTCGGTTTTGCCATTTCTCAAAAATCAATTCAGGGTCAGTTGAATATTCCAACACCTCATCGTCATCATGTATTGAAGTAGAAACGATAGGGTTGCCCAGCATTTTCACAATTTCCAAAGCGATATTATTGTCAGGTACCCGAATACCCACCGTTTTCTTTTTTCTGAATTCTTTCGGCAAATCGTTATTACCGGGCAGGATGAAAGTGTAGGGTCCCGGCAAAGCTCTTTTTAAAATCTTAAACGTCGAAGTGTCAATTTGTTTCACATAATCGGAAATATTGCTCAAATCGCTACATACGAACGAAAAATTGGCTTTCTCCAATTTGACATCCTTAATTTTAGCTATGCGTTCTAAAGCCTTTGTATTGGTAATATCACAACCTAAACCATAAACAGTATCCGTCGGATAAATAACCAAACCGCCATTACGCAACACATCCACCACTTTTTTGATAGCGGCTTCGCTCGGTTTGTCTTCGTATATTTTTATGAATTCAGCCATAATTGGATTGTTAGACTATTAGATTATTAGATTTTCAGACAGTTTATAAATTGGAGTTAGCCTATTACATCCAGTTTGGCAAATCGCAACAGTAACTTCTTAATCCCTCCTACTTCAAATTTGATTTCTGCTTTTTTATCCGCACCAATGCCTTCTAAATTAAGGACTTCTCCTTTACCAAAGCGTTCGTGCATTACGATATTGCCTATAGTTAATTTACTGTCAAACAAATTAGTATTGCTCGGGGCATTACCGGATACCGGTTTCAATTTACGAATATTTGCCGAAGAAACAGGCTCTTCTCCGTATCTTTTTGGTGGCGTCCCGGCTGTTGGTTTAACCAATCGCATTTTGGATTTATCCATGTCGCCAAAAATATCCAAATCAATGGTTGGCTTATAGCGATAGCCACCGGCATCGGAAGGATTAATATATTCTAAATACTCATCTTTGATTTCTTCAATAAAACGAGACGGTTCAGCATCGGTCAATTTACCCCAACGGTAACGCGATTGGGCATAGGTCAAATAAGCTTGATGTTCGGCACGAGTTAAGGCCACATAAAACAAACGACGTTCTTCCTCTAATTCGCTTCTCGTATTCAAACTCATCGCACTGGGGAACAAATCTTCTTCCATACCAACCACAAAAACATACGGAAATTCTAATCCTTTGGCCAAGTGAATCGTCATCAAGGCTACTCTATCATCATCGCCGGTATCTTTGTCTAAGTCGGTTGCCAAGGCTACATCTTCTAAAAATTCAGATAAAGCACCACGAGCACCGTCAATTTCTCTTTGGCCTTCAATGAAGTCTTTGATACCTCCCATCAGGGTTTCAATATTTTCTATACGGGCAATGCCTTCGGGCGTAGCGTCTTTTTTGAGCTCTTGTACTAATCCTGTTTTCTTAGTTACGTGGTCGGTTAAAACAAAAGCATCTTGCTGTTCGTTAATGACTTGAAAACTCTTAATCATCGTAACAAAATCCTGCAACTTGTTCTTGGTTCCCGAATTTAGTTTTAAATCAATTTTATCAATATGCTCCATCACTTCAAAAATGGAACGCTTGTAATGATTGGCTGCTACTGTCAATTTTTCAACAGTGGAATCCCCAATCCCTCGAGCCGGATAATTGATCACTCGAATTAACGCTTCTTCATCTTTCGGGTTAATCACTAAACGTAAATAACACAACACGTCTTTGATTTCCTTTCTTTGGTAGAAAGACAAACCACCGTATATGCGGTACGGAATGTCACGCTTGCGCAAGGCATCTTCCATCGCTCTGGATTGGGCATTGGTTCGATACAAAATGGCAAACTGTCCGTTCATCATTTGGTTACGCATCTTTTGCTCAAAGATTTCACCGGCTACAAAGCGACCTTCTTCCCCATCAGTAATGCTGCGGTGGACTTTTATTTTCGGACCAAAATCGTTGGCCGTCCAAACTACTTTATCGAGTTTGGTTTTATTTTTATCAATAATGGAATTGGCCGCTTCTACTATGTTTTTGGTAGAACGGTAATTTTGTTCTAATCGATAGGTTTTTACATTGTCATAATCCTTTTGGAAATTGAGAATGTTATTGATGTTGGCGCCACGGAAAGCATAGATACTTTGGGCATCATCACCCACCACACATATATTTTGAAATCGGTCAGACAATGCTCTAACGATTAAGTATTGTGAATGATTGGTATCTTGGTACTCATCCACCATAATGTAGCGGAATCGGTCTTGGTACTTCGCCAATACATCAGGAAAACGGTTTAGCAATTCATTCGTTTTTAATAACAAATCATCAAAATCCATAGCCCCGCTCTTGAAACAACGCTCCACATAATGCTGGTAAATTTCACCCATTCTGGGCTTTTTACTCATGGCATCGGCTTCCTGCAATTCCGGATTATTGAAATAGGCTTTAACAGTAATCAAAGAGTTTTTATACGAAGAAATACGACTATAAACCTGCTTGGGTTTGTAAATATCTTTGTCTAATTGCAGTTCCTTGATAATGGCCGAAATCAAACGCACACTATCCTGCGTATCGTAAATGGTAAAATTAGAAGGATAGCCCAATTTCTCCGCTTCTATTCGCAGTATCTTAGCAAAAACCGAGTGAAAAGTACCCATCCAAAGGTTTTTGGCTTCATTGCTCCCCACAATATCCGAGATACGCTTTTTCATTTCACGCGCCGCTTTGTTGGTAAAAGTCAGTGCCAAAATATTAAACGCATCCACACCCTGACTCATCAAATTAGCAATCCTAACCGTCAATACACGAGTCTTCCCCGAGCCGGCACCGGCAATGATAATCATAGGCCCGTCTTTTTGCAAAACAGGTTCTTGTTGGGCTTCGTTGAGTTGGGAAATGTATTTTTGCATTTTTTTGGTGCTAAAGTGCTAAGGTTCTTTGGAACTAAATTTTTATATAGAACCGGACAAATTTAATGTTCCTTCGGTTGAATTGCAATACAATTAACGCTAATTATCAACATTTCACCTTCCTATTTTTCCTGAGGCATAAAACTTTAAATCAAGGGATTAAAACCTTGTTTCAAAACAACTGTTTGGGTTTTACTTTGTTTTTCTTCGGTACTTGTTCGGTAAAAGACCCATTTTACCGAAGCGCTACCGAACAAGTACCGAACCAATACCGAACAAAACCCCTAAAAAACTGCTCAAAGTGGACATTTCAGGACAAAAGCGGACATTTGCGGACAATTGCGGACTTCTGTTCTAAACTAAAAATTTATTCTTTTATATTTGTCAACAAAATTTAGCTTTTAGAATATGAATTCAGATAAACTCCTTGAATTGGCTTTTTACACCTTACCGGCTTTGATTACGGGCGGTGTGGCGTATTATTTCTTCCAAATGTTTGTACAAAACGAAGAAAAGAAACGGCATTTTTTGTTGATGCGCGAAAATCAGAAACATTCCTTGCCTTTGCGTTTGCAGGCTTATGAGCGCTTGGCGTTGTATTTAGAACGCATCAATCCGGCAAAACTGTTGATTAGAGTAGCCCCAAACAACAATGACAAAATGGAATATCAAAATTTATTGATACATCATATCGAACATGAATACGAACACAATTTGGCCCAGCAAATATATGTAACCGACGAGTGTTGGACGATGCTATTGAAAGCCAAAAATATGATTATTCAAAATATTAGAACTACAGCTCTGGACACTTCAGTAGCGGATGCCGATAAATTGAGAGAAAAAATACTGAGCAACTTACTTCAGGATGAAGCCGCCACCAATGTAGCGCTGACATTCCTGAAAAGTGAAGTCAGTCAAGTTTTAGGATAATAAAAAAGCCTTCTCGTTGGAGAAGGCTTTTTTATGTTTTAAAATTTGCGTTAATTATTACGAATAACGTGTGCTACGCCGGTTATAGTATGAGTTATAGGAGTAGGACCAGTAGCAATTTGTTCTGAAAAAGTTCCACTAAAAGTCAAATCAATATAATCTCCTACCGCACCAAATTGGCTTAAAGTAAATACTATTGTATTTCCGGTTGGGGAACTGCTGTAGCTAATATTACCTCCTTCAATAAAAAAATCATTAGTAGTGTATACACCCGGTATATTAGTATTCCCTGATATGTATATTGGTGGCGTAGTAGTATTTGAGGCTAATGAACCCATAATTAGAAGACCCGTATTATTTGGACCTAAACCACCCGTATTACTACTGTAATAATAAACCGTCGGCTCGTTATCAATTTGATAAGAAATAAACTCGGTTACCGCACTACAAGCGGTTAAATTGCCAATATTGGTAACCGGTGAAGTAAAGGTGTAATTGATATCTCCTGTGGTTTGTGTATTCTCATAATCAAAGCCTTGCAACGTAAATGTATTGTTATTATTGGCACATACCAAAGTCGAAAAACTAAAAGTACCGTTAGTTACCGCTGCCAGCATACTTTTATTAGCATAGTACATCATCACATAGCCAGTAGTCACATTCGTATTGTCGCATTTTACTAAATTTCCTTGTACCAATGTATCTTGTGCCATCGCATTCGTGATTACTACATTAGGTAAGATAGTATTCGCTACAAACGGCCCTATGGAAGTGGTAGAGATGACATTACCACAAATATCATAAATATTCAGCGTCATGGTTTGATTGGCAGGCACCAACCCGGCAACCTGTCCGTTCGTAGAGGTCGGTTGAACATATGAAGTAAAGTTAGTGGCATTGACTACCAATCCTACTCCTGCATTGGCAATCGGTTGCCCGGCTGCATCCACTACGGTAACGGTTAACGTAACTGTTGAAGAAAAAGTATCACAATTCCACCACGAAAAATGACTCACGGTACCCACATATTTATTGCCCACTTTGGTCGCTTCTCCATCTTCTTTCCAATAGCCCAATGTTTCATCAAAATGCCATAACGGAATAGTCGTTGGCGCTGTGGCCAATTGACTGGCATCAATATCCATAGTAATTTCGGCGGTATGTCCTTCGGCCAAGTTTAACTTTTGACCCGAGGTACCCCGCAATTCTACATTCAGCATACCAAACGTTTGCATAACCGCTTGTTTATTCTCTAAAGTTTGTCCGCAAAGCATACCCGGCATCAATTGGCTGATATTAGCATTAGAAGGCGTTAAGTGAAACATAGCCACAGTAACATCTCCGGTATAGGCATTTCCTGTTTCATCCTGAAAGGCGCCGTCAAAGGCCACTTTGGTTCCGTTAGGCAAAGCTACTTCGCTCGCTGTATCAGAGGGGATGGTTTGCACTGGGGTGTTAGGCAGCAACATAATCTTCACATTGTTCTTTCCGGTAGTTGGAACCAAGGAACGAGAACCGTCAATATAGCCTGTTTTTTTAGCGGTGATGTAAGCAAAACGTTCACGCACTTCAGCATTTTTGATGATAAAAACACCATTAACATCGGTTTGTACAGTAGCATCTCCAATAGTAATATCAGCATTTTGAATAGGTTGGTTGTTGGTGTCAACTACTTGTCCGATAAAATCGCGGTCGACTTTTCCGCCAAAACCTTGAACAAAGATATCATCGTTGGTATTCCCAAGTCCGGAAGTACCATCATTAGGATTACAGCCCGAGAACGTTAGCACTAAAAAAAGAGCGGTTACAAAAAGAACTATTTTTTTCATATAGAGTTAGTATGTTTTAGGTAAAGATAAAAAAAACCTTCTCAATGAGAAGGTCTATTTTTACAATTTATTAGAGATTATAGTTTTCCGTTTTTAATTTCCTCGACAATTTCGGGATTAAGCAGTGTACTGATATCGCCAAAATTAGACAAGTCCCTTCGGCAATTTTTCTTAATATACGGCGCATAATTTTACCGGAACGCGTTTTGGGCAAGCCTGAAACAAATTGGATTTTATCTAATTTAGCAATCGGTCCCACTTGATCTGAAATTAATTGGTTAATCTCTTTGGCTAAGTTTTCCTGATTACGGCTTTCTCCGCTCTCTTTCAGAATGACAAAACCATACAGCGCATTACCTTTAATATCATGAGGGAAACCTACAATAGCACTTTCTGCTACCGCCGGGTGTTCGTTGATAGAATCTTCAATTGGAGCTGTTCCTAAGTTATGTCCGGAAACAATGATTACATCATCTACTCTACCGGTAATTCTGTAGTATCCCACTTCATCTCTTAACGCACCGTCACCGGTAAAATATTTACCCGGAAAAGCCGAGAAGTAGGTTTCTTTAAAACGTTGGTGATCCCCCAAATGGTTCTGGCCATTGACGGCCATGGGAATTTAATACACAAACTGCCGGTTACTTGGTTACCTTCTATTTCGTTACGCAATTCATCCATCAAGACCGGTTGAATTCCGGGTAAAGGTAAGGAAGCATAAGTTGGTTTAGTGGGTGTTACAAACGGTATCGGGGAAATCATAATCCCTCCGGTTTCGGTCTGCCACCACGTATCTACCAATGGGCAACGCTTACCTCCAACATGGTCATTGTACCAGTGCCAAGCCTCTTCATTAATAGGTTCCCCTACTGAACCGATAACTTTTAAAGTACTTAAAGGAAATCGCTGCACATAGTCTAAATTCTCTTTAGCCAAAGCACGGATAGCGGTTGGTGCTGTGTAGAACTGTGTTACTTTATGCTTTTCGATGACTTCCCAAAAACGGCTGAAATCAGGATAAGACGGTACTCCTTCAAAGATAACGGTCGTAGCTCCGTTTAATAAAGGGCCGTATAAAATATAGGAATGTCCGGTAATCCAACCAATATCGGCGGTGCACCAAAAAATATCATTCTCTTCGTAATTGAAAACATTTTTAAAAGTATAGGCTGTGTACACCATGTATCCTGCGGTGGTATGCAACATCCCTTTTGGTTTCCCGGTTGACCCTGAGGTATATAAAATAAATAAAGGATCCTCAGCATCCATAATTTCGGCTACATTGTTCGGAATGGCTTCATCCAGTAAAGGCTGTAACCAAAGGTCGCGCCCTTCTTTCATAGTAACCGCAGTGTTGGTTCTATTCACCACTAATACTTTCTCTACACACGGGCATTTTTCTAACGCTTCATCCACAATTCCTTTTAAGTCAATGGCTTTATTGCCACGATAACTTCCGTCAGACGTGATGACCATTTTACATTCGCTGTCATTAATACGAGCCGCCACTGCTGATGCTGAGAAACCGGCAAATACTACGGAATGTATGGCTCCGATTCGGGCACAAGCCAAAACGGTAATGGATAACTCAGGAATCATGGGTAAATAAATACAAACTCGGTCTCCTTTTTTAATACCCTGATCGCGAAGTACATTGGCCAGTTTAGAAACTCGGGCATACAACTCATTATAGGTAATATGCTGTGCGGCTTCGTCCGGATTATTGGGTTCGAATATGATAGCGGTTTTTTCGCCCCGACGAGCCAAATGCCTGTCGATACAGTTTTTAGTGATGTTTACTTTAGCATCTAAAAACCACTTGAACTTGGCCTCCTGAAAATCAAATTCAAAAACCTTTTCCCATTTTTGGTACCAAGTAAAGTTTTCATCGGCTATTCTATCCCAGAACTTTCGGGGTTCACGGATAGATTTTTTATACATTTTAAAATAATGCTCTAAATTCAGTATTTTGTAGTAACTCATTGTTAATCTTATTTTATAATCAATTTCTAAGTGTAAATATAACTATTATGCTGCTGCTTGATTCAAATATCTTGCTAAGTTAGTATAGCTATTTTTTAAAACTTCCGATTTTATCTTTTTCAAAATCAGCTCTTATTTCATCAATGATAGCTTCGTCATCTATAGTAGACGGGATTTGAAAGTTTTCACCATCAGCTATACTTCTCAAAAGCTTTCTCAAGATTTTTCCGGAACGGGTTTTGGGTAACCGTTGCACAATCACCACATCACGTAATGCGGCAACAGCTCCTATTTGCTCGCGCACCAATTGCACGACTTCATGTTGCAACTGAAAATGCTCAATAGCTTCTCCCGACTTGGTTACCACCATGGCTAACGGCACTTGCCCTTTCAACTCATCATTAATACCAATGACAGCACATTCAGCTACCGAATGATGCGAAGCCACTATCTCTTCCATCTCAGCGGTAGACAGGCGGTGCCCAGCTACATTGATTACATCATCAACCCTTCCGGTAATGAAAATATACCCTTCTTCATCCTTATATCCGCCATCTCCGGAGAAATAGAATCCCGGAAACTTATTGAGATACCCGGCCTGAAAACGCTCAGTATCCCCCAGATGTTTAGTAAAGTCCCGGGAGGCAACGGCAATTGAATTACTACATAGCCTTCTTCATTGGCTGACAACTCCTGACCATTTTCACCCAGTATTTTAATATTATAACCCGAAACCGCTTTACCCGAAGAACCCGGTTTGATAGACAAATACTCCACACCCATCATATTGCATATCATAGGCCAACCTGATTCGGTTTGCCACCAATGGTCGATAGCCGGAATCGGAATATGTTCTCTGTACCATTCTAAGGTGGCCACATCGCAACGTTCACCGGCTAGGAATTGTGTTCGCAGACTTGATAAATCGTATTGCTTGATAAAGTCTCCGTTAGGATCTTCTTTTTTAATAGCGCGTATGGCTGTGGGTGCTGTAAACATGACGCTTACTTTGTGTTCGGCAATCACTCGCCAAAACGTACTCGCATCCGGAGTTCTGATAGGCTTGCCTTCAAACAGCACAGTAGTATTTCGGTTGATTAGCGGCCCGTAGACAATAAAACTATGTCCCACTACCCAGCCCACATCAGAAGCGGCCCAAAAGACCTCATCTTGTTGGACACCGTAAATGTATTGCATTGAAAACTTCAGGGCTGTGGCATAACCACCGGTATCTCTGACGATTCCTTTGGGTTTTCCGGTGGTACCCGAAGTATATAAAACATACAGCGGATGTGTGCTGTCAACCGGAACACAAGGCGTTTCCTCAGAACCATACACTAAAGCATCATAATCGACATCGTATTTCTTAAACGGGATTCTCGCGCCCAGTTTGCGGTTCAATACCACCACTTTTTTAGGTTTGTATTCGGCCAATGCAATGGCTTCATCCACTAAGGGCTTGTAGGCAATCAAGCGGTCTATTTCAATTCCGGAAGAAGCCGTTAGGATTACTCTGGGTTTACAGTCATCAATTCTAATAGCCAATTCATGCGGGGCAAAACCCCCAAATACTACGGAATGCGTCACTCCAATTCGGGCACAAGCCAACATAGCAAAGGCCGCTTGCGGAATCATAGGCATATAAATCACAGCGGTTTCGCCGGTTTTTAACCCCAGCGATAATAACCCTCCCGCCAATCTGGCTACTTCCGATTTTACTTCGTTGTAGGTATATTTCTTTACGGTTTGCGTCACCGGTGAATCGTAAATAATGGCAATTTGATCACCGTGACCGTCTTGTATGTGCTTGTCTAAGGCTAAATAACACATGTTCAACCGTCCGTCTTTGAACCAAAGCGGATAATTGTTTCCGTCTTTGGATAAAATAACCGACGGTTTTTGATACCATTCAATGGCATCGGCTTGCTGAGTCCAGAAGGCTTCCGGATTATCAATACTTTCTTTATAAAATGTTGCGTAATTCATGTTGTGGTGTGCTGTTGTTTTTTAATGATTAAAGCAAATCGTTCACTTGCTCTACGATTTTCTTAACTGAGAAAGGTTTGGTTAAATAAGCATCCGCTCCGAGAGCCAATCCTTTTTCAATATCGCTTTCTTTGTTTTTGGCCGATAGGAAAATAACTTTGGTATGTTTAAGATTGGCGTCTTTTTTTACTTGTTCCAAAGTGGCGTAACCATCCACCATAGGCATCATGACATCCAAAATGATAACATCGGGGAAAGTGGATTTTAAAATATCCAACGCTTCCTGACCGTCACGGGCAATAAAGACTTCAAAATTATTTTTCTTAAAAGTGTACTCTAAGGACATTACGATGTTGGGCTCGTCATCTACAATTAATATCTTTTTCATAACTACTGATTTAGTCTGGTTTCTTAGGTAAAGTAAAGGCTATACAAGCACCTTTTACAGCTGGTTGCACCCATATCTTCCCTTTGTGGTGTTCTACAATTTGTTTACAAATGGCCAATCCCAAGCCGCTGCCGACCGGTTTCTTGATGTTCTGATTCATCGATTGGTAAAACTTATCAAAGATAATCTCATAATCGTTCGGATTGATTCCTTTGCCGTTATCGTGCACGCTGGTTTGAATAAAATGGTCTTTCTCTACCACTTGTATGGTAATCAACCCCTCTGTCTCGGGACAAAACTTAATGGCATTAGATATCAAATTGGTCAACACTTGTATAATACGGTCTTCGTCATAGTAGGCATTTACTTTGTCTTTAGATTCGATATGAATCGCTATTTTTTTGTTCCTAATCAACTGCTGTAACGGTTCGACGGCGCTTTCAATGGTTTTGACTAAATTGTTTTTAGTGGGATGCAACGTTTGCTTACCGGTTTCAAATTTCTCTAAATCCAAAATCTTATCAATCAAACGATTCAATCGGTCTGACTCCGAAATAATGTTCTGCAGAAATTGCTTTTTCAGCTCCTCCGGAATGTCATCATCGTCATGCAGTATCTCACTAGCGGCACGAATAGCGGTGATAGGCGTACGCAACTCGTGGGTCACCGTATCTAGGAATTCGTCTTTTTGTTGGTCTTTCAGCACCAAGGATTTATTGGCATTCTGCAGCTTAGCGGTAATTTCTTTGAGCTCATTTGAAGTTTCGGTCAACTTCTTGTTGATGATAATATTCTCTTTAGATTCTTCTAAGATTTTAAGCACTTCGGGCAAGGTGATTTTTTCTTCTTTGACTACGCTTGAAATCAATATCCTGGCCGAAGCGGTACCAATATGCCCCGTCAACAAATTCTCAGAAAACTTCACCAAACGGGCATCGGCCAACTCTTGGTCCTTATCCACATTGTATTTTAAGTTGAAGATATTCATAGCGCGCTTGGTGCGTTCTTCGCCTAAGAACCGAATCAAAACCTTTTCAATATCGCTGGTATACGCGGTACCTTTCCATACAAAAGCATTCTCATGGTTGGTGATGTATTTGTTGATATCGATAAACATTTCGGCATAATTGCGTTCGCGATAATTGCCTTTAAAACTGACCGAAATCGAGAAATAGGCTATGGTATTGAACAACAAACTCCAAAACAACGCATGCTGCACCGGTTGTAAATAATCTAATCCGAAGAGCTGAAACGGTTTCAACAATTTATAGCCCATCAAACCTTCTGAAATAAAGGTACTGTGGTCATTGGTAATCCCAATGGAATAAGGAACCAGCAGGGTGTAGAAACAAATAGCAAAGCCAATTAAGATGCCATACACGGCCCCCAATCTTGAGCCTCTTCGCCAAAACAACGCCCCGAAGAAAGCGGGAGCCAATTGGGCAATAATCACAAAAGCTATTAACCCTATAGAAACCAAACTGTAATCTAACCCAAAGAAACGGTACAACAAATACGCGACAATAATTAAACTGAAAATCCCAATCTTCCGACTGTTGACAATGGTTTTACTGCTGATGGTTTGCTCTTTGCTTTTCAGCTTTCCCAGTAAGTTATACGGAATCAAAACATTGTTGGTTATCATCGTTGATAAGCCTATAGAGGATACCACTATCATGGAGATGGCTGCCGAGAAACCGCCCAAGAACACTATCACCGTCATGGTTTTGTTGTTAAAGAACTGTGGAATCAATAAAGAATATAAATCCGAGTTTACCGGATGGTTTTGAAAAATAATATTACCGCCCCACGCTATCGGATAGACAAAGATGTTAAAGATTAAAAGGTACAGCGGAAACAACCAAATGGCTTTGTTGACATGGTTCTCTCGGTTGTTTTCTATCACGGCCACTTGGAACTGTCTCGGCAATAAGAAGATGGCAAACATCGAAAGGACACAAAGAAAAAACCAGTTAATCACTTGGGGCAGTCCGCCGATAGTGCTCTTTTCTTTGAAGTGTTCCAAAGTGGAAGCCTTTTGATAAATATCGTCAAAACCGTCAAAAACAAAGTACGTTACATAAATGCCGATGATGACAAAAAAGACCAACTTTAATACGCTTTCCATAGCCACAGCGGTAACAATCCCTTTTCGTTTCTCCGAAGCATCAACATAACGCGTACCGTAATAGGAAGCAAACAAAGCCAAGGCAATAGCCACATAGGTCGTGGTATCATCAAAGATATACTTACTCATATCGGTTTTGGTCACCACGTGAAAGGTTTCGGCTATGGCTTTTAACTGCAAAGCGATGTAAGGCAAAATAGCAAACAGCGCTACCACAGTTACAATAGCCCCTAAGAACCTACTGTTGCCGTACCGAAGCGAAATAAAATCGGCTATACTCGAAATTTTATTAACCCTTGAAATGCGGATAATCTTCTTCAAAATCACTATCCACGAGGGGATGATGATAATAGGCCCCAGATAAATCGTGATGTAACTCAGTCCGCTTTGTGCCGCCAAACCAATACTGCCGTAATACGTCCATGCCGTACAATATACAGCCAAAGAAAGCGTGTAGACATAAGGGTTGACCGTCCACTTGCTGTTGCCTTTCTTCTCCGCCCAATGAGCAATAAAGAAAAGCGCGCCCAAATAAAGGGTCAGGATTAGCAAAAGACCAACACTACTCATGGTATCGTTTTATAATTAAGAAAGAAACCAAGATGGAGAATGCCCAAACCGAAAAGATATAGATGTAAATAACAGGCAACCCAAACAACGATTGGGCCGAGTCAAACAGCAATACAATAGGGATATTGAGCCCTATCAGTAGTGCCATCGATACTATTACTAACTTTTGTTGGTGTCTTTTTTTCATCGTATACTTAACTACCAAAAGCCCTTAGAAATAAGAGCCTTTGGGTAACTAACCAAAAATTAAAACTAATCGTAATCTTCTTCGTATTCATCGGTTATACAATAATAACCAAATAATAGCAATCCTGTTACCACCAAGGGCAACAAAATAAAGAAGATGATGATGCCGAAAACTAAATCATCTTGTTTGCCGGAAGTTAATTTACCCCCGAAAATACCGATACAATAATACGCAACCGCGGCTGCTAACAGTATCCATACAATGCCTAAATATTTTTTTAATGTGTTCATAGTGTTTCGTATTATTCGTGAAGCGTATTAATTTTTCTGTCGATGTATATCATTCCTATGACGAAACAGACTGCAGCAATACCAATTGGGTACCAAAGTCCTTCCAAATAAAACTCGGCGTCACCGGCATCCTTGGCCGAAGTTACGAAATAGGTAGAGATAGCCGGTAGCAATCCACCGAAAATTCCGTTCCCCACGTGGTAAGGCAAGGACATTGAAGTGTATCTGATTTTGGTTGGGAACATCTCTACCAAGAAGGCTGCAATAGGCCCATAAACCATCGTTACAAAAAGTACTTGCAGGAATACCAAGAACATCAACATCATTTTATCACTGTCTGTAATCATTTTAGTGATTTTGGTTTCTACCTTGTCTTTGCCTTTATCATCCACCATTAACTTACCGGCTTCAAAATGCTTGGTTTTGATTTCCTCCACAGTAGTTCCATCGGTATAAGTTTTATTGGTAGTGTAAATCGAATCCATTTTGGTAGCGTCTACCTCTTTCATCGAAGGGACTGTAGTGGTATTGGCTACTACTTCGGTTTTTAACGTCACATCAGTAGTTTGATACATCGCTTTGTAGATAGGACGATAGCAAATAATAGCCAACAACATCCCTCCCATCATAATATACTTTCTACCCACTTTATCGCTCAACCATCCGAAGATGATAAAGAAGGGTGTACCGATTAGTAATGCTATTCCCAAGAGTGTGTCTACTTGTGAGGAATCAACACACTGCACGGTTTTCATGAAGTTCATGGCATAAAACTGACCGGTATACCACACCACTCCTTGTCCCATAGTGGCTCCGAATAAAGCCAATAAAACAAATTTTAAGTTGTACTTGTTACCAAAACTTTCTTTTAACGGATTGGTACTGGTTTTTCCTTCTGATTTGGCTTTGGCAAAAACAGGTGATTCGTGCATGTTTTTACGAATAATGTACGATACCAATACCATTAGGATAGAAACCCAAAACGGTACTCTCCAACCCCATTCTTCAAATGCCTCTTTAGACAAGACGTTTTTAGTAATCAGGATCACCATTAATGAAATGAAAAGCCCCACGGTGGCCGTGGTTTGTATCCAAGAAGTCCAGTAGCCTTTTTGCCCTTTAGGAGCATGTTCCGCTACATAAGTGGCGGCACCACCGTATTCACCACCCAGGGCTAACCCTTGTAGTAAACGAAGCAGTAATACCAGTAACGGTGCCATAAAACCTATAGTTTCATAACTCGGGATACAGCCTATTAAGAAGGTCGCTCCACCCATCAAGAGTAAGGTTACCATAAAGGTATACTTTCTTCCGATTAAGTCGCCCAAGCGTCCGAAGAACAACGCCCCGAAAGGTCGCACTACAAACCCTGCCGCAAAGGTGGCTAAGGTAGACAAGAATGCCGCTGTAGGGTTATCGGCCGGAAAGAATTTAGTAGAAATCACTACGGCCAAACTACCGAAGATGTAAAAGTCATACCACTCAATCATGGTACCCATAGAGGAAGCGGAGATTACTTTCCAGATTCCTTTTGTTGATTTATCGCTCATACTTTGTTATGTGTTAAATTAGTAAAAAAGAAGCTGTTATAGGTAAATCATAGCTTGCAATGTGATGGTATTCACTGCATCGGCAGCCGCATACTTAAGCGTTTGGTATTCTAAAGACAGTTTAGAGTGGTGACCCGTCATAAACATATTGGCCCCAATGCCTATTTGTGTAGCATTATCATCTAATACATCTATCTTTCTGTCGGTGTACGAAACATAAGGTTGAAACTTTGTTTTGTATTTCAAAGGCAACAAATACCCCACGTGGGTATACACCATCGTACCGGTTTCATAGGTAGTACCGAAACGGTAGTCTTTTCCGTAATCGTTATTTTGATACAAAGCATAAGCCGTCAAAGCTCCTCCTTTTTTACCAAGAGGCGCATCATAAAAAGCATCTAAACCTAAAATCGTAACGTCTTCCCCGCTCAACTTTCCGGAAGCATCAGCAAGCACCGACCCGTTAGGATGGGAAAAGAAACCGGCACCTATATTAAACACTTTTTTACTGCCTAAATAAGTCCCCACTTTATAAGGCAAGAAGTTACTCTCCGTATCTAAGAAATTGTATTCAAAATACCCCGAATACGTTTTACCGGCTTCTTTAGAACCCAGCAAACGTTTCCCGGCATATACGGCCGCTCCCCCGTTGGTAGGAACCGTTGCGACTTCTAAATTGTTAGTCAAAGCGTCATTAATAGCCACTCGGTATTGCAACTTTTTAAATGCCCCTTTGGCAAATACCCCATGCTGCGGCCAAACTGATCCGACAAACCTAAGTTAGCCCAGGTTTGACGTTGGTTGTCTAAAGTCATCATGTTTAACGTACTGCTGCTGTTCAAACGGGAAACGCCGTTCCAATAGTGCAATCCGCCTCCCAAAGCGTGGTTTTTAGACAAGCTGTATTGCACATAAGCATCGTGTATAAACAACTCTGAATTGTCTTTCACTCCGGTCGGACTCATATTATCCGCATTCAAGCTGTTTAATCCAAAATGGGTGACGATTAAAAAGTCGGGGTTGATTTGAGCATACAGCAACATACGCACCCGGCGCATTGAAAACGTCAGGTCTTCTTGTTCGTTGCCATTAGCATCTAACGGTTTGTCTGAATTGTGTTGGGCCCAAAACTGTCCCCAGGTAATAACCCTGAAGTACTTGGAGCCGTCTTCGTTCACGTTTACCTTCAAGCCACTGCCATACTCAGTAGACCCCTGAGCCATGCCTAAAGCCGAACATAAAACGAACGATGCGGTAAGGATAATTTTTTTCATATTCTAAATTGGGTTTGGTTGATTTAACGAGACCAAATTCAACATTTTGCCCAATGAAAAAAATTCTAATATATATATATGTTAACCTATATAGCTAATCCTTGAAACGCTCCCATTTTATTAGCATAAACTTATCACCTAACTCGGTAATAATCATGCCGGCGCCTGACAAATGCTCTTTGATTTTTAAGTATTCCACCAGTTCTAAGTGGTTGTATATCTTATAAGTGGGGTGGTAATCGGTATGATTAGGTTTGGTCAGCTTAAACTCCTTGACCCAATTGCTTACCGTAACGTGTGAAACCCCTATAATACGCTCTATTTCTCTAAAACTAAGCCCTTCCAAATAGAGCTGCAACGCCTTAGTAACATAGTAGCTGTCGATCTTTTTCCCCATCTTATTGACGGTGAAAAAGTAATTGCACTTTTTACACAAATACCGCTGCCGGTCTTTGATGATACCGCTTTTTACTATAGTATCGCTTTGGCATTTGGGACAGGCTAAAATCTCCATATATATAAATTTTGCATAAATATACTATTTTAGCAAATATACAAAAGCATTATCTTTATTTTTTTTACTTTAAAATTAGATACTCTTCAATTTTACTAATGTTTTATTGAATTATTCCTATAAAATCACACTACTGTCCATTTCTTACAGCTAACACAAAATAACCACACCCCTTGTCAATACTACCGGCATAAGCCAATTATGCGATTATAAATAGCTCCTATCGACCTTGCCTAACACTATTTTAACATTCGTTTAGGGTATTTAAAGTTTGGTTTGTTAACTAAAAAACTTTCTAAGCCCAACTTTAAAATAACGGTCAATGAATTCTAACTCTACTCTTTTTGCGCCACGACTTCTTACTGCCTTGGTTTTATTTTTACTCTCTTTTACTATTCAAGCGCAAAACACTTGTGCTACCGCCCTGCCCGTCACCATCAACGGGGCTTGCCGGGAACTGGAAGTAGTGAATGACGGAACACAAAACACCCCCAACATCAACAGCGCCTGCGGAACCGTAAGTTTCGGACAGGAACGTTGGTATACCTTTACCGTTACAGGAGGGCCATTGAACATAAAAATAAAAGTGGACTCTATTGACCGTAACCTCTACTTACAACTGATGTCCTCTACCTCGGCTTGTACGGGCTTAACCCAAATAGCTTGTGCCAACAGCGATACCGCCTCTAACTCCTCCCAAACCGAAACCATCAACCAATCACTAGCCAATGGGATTTACTATCTTAAGGTAGTCAACGTGGGCGGAGGCTCCAGCATGACCATAGATACGTTATGTATTACAGCCGCTTTTAACCCGTGTAGCTCCCCTACCGCTATAGCCGCTTGCGGTACTACTATAAGCGCCACCATACCCGCAGGAACCGGTATTTATGCCAATCAGGCTTGTGGCAATATCACTACGGGAAATGAAAAAATATACACTTATACCCCCAGTACTACCGGGTATTATACCATTCAACAAAACAGTGCCTATGCCGCAGTTAACTACCAATTCAAACCGCAATCCGGAGGGTGCAACGGCAACAACTGGGCCTGTATTGCCAACCTGACTAATGCCGGCTCCAGCGGTAATTTTATTTTAACCGCCGGGGTGCCTTATTATATTTTGCTCGACCCGGAAACAACCACCGGAGGCACGGTCAGCTTTAGCCTTAGCTGTTCCACTCTTATACTATATAATGACGAATGCAGCAATGCTACCGACTTAACTGTTAACTCATCTAACACTTGCAGCGTAACCGCCACGGGTAATACCAGCAGTGCGACCGAATCGTTACCGGGCTGCTCCGGGACGGCGGATGATGATATTTGGTACTCGTTTACCGCTTTGAGTCCAAACCAAATTATAACCGTAACCCCGTCTACCTTAACCAATGCGGTTTTTGAAGTGTTTGACGGCAGTTGTGACGGTTTAGTGAGCATGTTGTGTGTAGACGATACCACCGGCAACGCGGTGGAAACCTCACCGGTATCGGGCTTTATCGTAGGCAATACGTACTATGTAAGGGTATACAGTGAAGCTTCCGGCAGCGGTCAGGGTAGTTTTACCATTTGCATCGCCTCACCACCCAACCCTTGTTTATCTATTACCCCATCGACAATTGCGGTACTACGATTAATCAGGCGATACAAGCCGGCTATGGCAGCTACAACAATTTTGCTTGTGGAGGCGAAACCAGTGGTGTAGAACATATCTATATCTTTACCCCTAACCAAAACGGAAAGTACTTCATTACCCAAAACAGCGCTTACGGCCCTATAGATTACCAAATAAAATTAGCCGATGGCGGTTGCAACGAAAACGGTTGGAACTGTGTATCGAATCTAACCGGTAACACCGTTAGTGCTTATATGGATTTAAATGCGGGCGATGAATATTATATTATGATTGACCCTTCTACCATTACCGGAGGCACGGTCAACTTTACCTTATCGTGTAAAGCGCCTACCCCCGCCAATGATGAATGTACCGGCGCGGTGGCCCTTACCGTAAATCCCACTACAGCTTGCACCACCAGTACTAACGGCACCACTATAGGTGCCGACGAAACCCTGCCCGGCTGTTCGGGCTTTGCCGATGATGATGTGTGGTACACTTTTGTAGCCACTAACCCTACCCATGTAATTACCGTTACGCCCACTACTATGTACGACGCGGTGTTTGAAGTGTTTGAAGGCACTTGCGCCGGAGGGCTGAATAGTTGGCAATGTAACGACGCTACTGGTGGCACTGAGGCTGAAGGCGGCACGGTTACCGGCTTAACCGTTGGCCAAACTTATTACGTAAGAGTCTATAGCGGCCCTGACGCCATTGGTTTCGGAACGTTCAAAATATGTGTAACCACGCCACCCAATCCGTGTGATACAGCGCCTACCGTAGTAACTTGCGGCACTCCAATATCCCAAACCTTAGCGGCAGGTTATGGCAGTTACGGCGTATCCGGTTGTGGTTTGAACACCTTCGGTATTGAAAAAATATATTCGTTTACCCCTACCACCTCAGCCAGTTATATGATAGCGCAAAACGCTTCTTTTTCGGCGGTAGATTACCAGTTCAAAGAGGCGGCTTTGGGGTGCGATGAATACAATTGGAACTGTATCGCCAGTTTAACCGATACGGCTACCAGCCCTTATTTTACACTAACCGCCGGAGTGGAATACTATATTTTACTGGATCCTGAACTGATTACCGGAGGCACAATCGACTTTACCATCAACTGTGGCGTTATCCCTCCTGACAATGATGAAGCTTGTAATGCTACGCCATTAAATGTGCTGTTGACCTGCAACTATGATACTTACAGCAACACCAATGCCAGCAGCAGTTTATTTATGAATCAGCCCTCTTGTGCTAACTATGTAAACAATGACGTATGGTTTAGCGTAGTGGTTCCTAGTACCGGAATGGTGGTTATTGACACCCAAGCGGGCGATGTGACCAATAGCGGCGTGGCCATCTATGAAGGCGATTGCAGCATCCTAACCGAAATTACTTGTGATGACGACAGCAGTGCCAACCCGCTAATGTCAACCGTAACCGTATCCGGCAGAACGCCCGGCGAAACCCTGTATGTGCGCTTTTGGGAAAACGGCGGAGGCAGCAGTGGGGCCTTTGGTATTTGCGCCATGACACCACCGCCTTGTGACGAACCGGTAGCGCAAGCCACCGATTTTATCTTAGGCACCGTTGACAACACTGCCGTAAATGCCAGCTTTACCGGTACAGCTACCGGCTATTTAATCATACAATCTACCTCGAGTATTCCGCCGTTGCATCCGGTTAACAATACGCTTTACAGTGCGCTCAACATTACTTCCTTAGGGTTCAATTATAGTTTTGTGGCCAACAGCCCTACGCCTGATTTTACGGCTACGGATATTACCGGCAACACCCATTACTACTACTATATTTATGCTTATAACAATACCAACTGTGCCGGACCGGTATACAGCGCCCTTGACCCACTCGTGGGTGATGTGATTACCTGTGTTACCGAACCGGTTAGTGTAGCCGTTACCAATGTAACCGCTACCGGGTTTTCACTCAATTGGTTTGCTCCGATTGGCGGCAATGTAATTCCGATTACGTATACCATTGAAGTGGCTACAGATGCCGGCTTTACGGCTCCGGTCAGCGGCTCACCGTATACCGTGCTCAATCCAACCATCAGTTTAAACGTGACGGGCTTGGTCATTAATACTACTTACTACTACCGTATAAAAGCCTCCACGGCTACTTGTAACAGTAATTATGTATCGGGCACTGTTTTCACAGGCTATTGTGCCTCGACTTCCGTTGCTTCCACACGCTACATCAACAGTTTTACCACTACCGGTGGCAGTACTAATATCAACAATACCAATTCAGGCTATTCTGCCTCAGGGTATGGCCCTTTTATAGCCCAAGTAGTTACCCAACAAATCTACGGAACCGTCAACTTTAGCGCGGCTTTCTTTAACGGGTCTAATACCTACGGCTTCAACATTTGGGTCGACTGGAACGATGATTTAGATTTTAATGATGCCGGTGAAAAAGTATACGCCTCAGGCTCGTTTGTGACTGCTGTTACGGGTTCGTTCAGCATTCCGGGCAGTACCACCATCGGACAACACCGTATGCGTATTAAGGCCGATGCCGGCTCACTCAACCCCACGCCTTGTGGGGTGATTACCAGTGGCGAAACGGAGGACTACACCCTCGAAGTGACGCCGCTACCCTGTTCGGCTAACCCTAGTGCTTTAACCGCTGTTTTTACCAGCCAGACCACAGCTACCATTAGCTGGACTGCCGCCTCCCCGGTACCAAGCGGCGGGTATCAGTATTTTTATTCTACCTCTGCGGTGCCACCGGTTTATGCTTCTGTGCCTACGGGCAGTGTAACCTCAGCCATTACCTCGGTTAGTTTAATAGGCTTAAACCCTGCCTTTACCTATTATTTCTGGGTGCGTTCGTATTGCGATGTGGCTAACGGCCCCGGCGTATGGATAGGTCCGGTTACGTTTTCACAATCCAATTGTACGACCGGTAGCGGTATAGGAACCTCGGCTTTAGGCTGCCCATCGGTAGTAGCCGGCGGGTTAAACTTAAACGGCGCCGACCCACAACCGCTCAACAGTTGTAACGCCATAGGATGTACCGATTTAGAAGCCCAATACCTCCACTTAGGCGAAACGACCGGCTATACCGTGGAGTCTATCCCTTATGCCCCGCCTTACCAGTATGGCTGTATGGCCAATCCGCTAAGCATCAACGTGGATGATGTGTGGTCACCGGTGGTCAACCTGCCTTTTAACTTTTGCTTTTACGGCAACAACTACAACAAATGCCTAATCAGTTCTAACGGTGCCCTTTCGTTTGATACCGTCAGCAACGTGCCTAGTGGGTACTCCGCTTGGTCTTTTAACAGCAATGTGCCGAATCCTATTTTGTTTAAAAATGCCATTTTTGGTGTTTATCAAGACATCCACCCCGGCGTGGGCGGAAATATCGGGTGGGAACTAATTACCCTGAACACCGGCTGTAGAGCCTTAGTGGTGTCGTGGAAAAACGTACCGATGTACGCCTGCACCTCCATCAAATACACCGGTATGATGGTGCTGTATGAAAACACGAACATCATTGAAGTATACATCCAAGAAAAAACAACCTGCCCCAGCTGGAACAATGGTAACGCTTTGATAGGCTTGCAAAACGCGACTGGCAGTCAGGGGATTATGGCACCCAACCGCAACGTAAATGCCAATTGGGCGACCACCAACGAAGCTTGGCGCTTTGTGCCTTCGGGCAATTCGTTAACCAGCGTGAAATGGCACGAAGGCTCAGGCACTTCGGGACCGGTGATTGCTACTACCGATGTAGTTAATGTATGTCCAACGGCCACCACGACCTATACCGCCGAAATAAGTTACCGCCTTTGCAACGGTACCACCTTGGTAGAAACCGATGAAACTACGGTAACGATAGGCGGCAGCAAAACTTGGAACGGTACGGTAGACGCAGACTGGAGCAACGACAACAACTGGACACCGGTAGGCATTCCAACAGGTTCCGATTGTGTGGTAGTGCCTCCAACGGCCAACGACCCTATCATTTCGGGCACGGGCTACAATGGGTTATCGGGTACTTTATCCATTTTAAACAATGCCACGCTAACGGTAAACCCCGGCAACAACATTACCATTACGGACTGGGTAACGGTGCAACCTAATGCCCTATTTCAGTTGGAAAACACTTCCAATCTTGTCCAAATTAACAACACTACCAACACCGGAAATATCCTTTACCAACGCAACGCCTCGGTAAGAAGCTACGACTATGTGTACTGGTCCTCGCCGGTGGCCAACTATAATGTGAACAGCATAACGGCTCCGGTAGCCTCGGGCTCCGCGTTCAGTTGGAATACTACTGTAGCCAATACCAATGGCGGTCAGGGCAACTGGGAATATGCTTCGGGCAGTGTTATGCAACCGACCAAAGGGTATATAGTAGGCGGCCCGCCTTCCTTTAGTCCTACGGTAGCCGCACCGCTTTTCGGTAGCTTTACCGGAGTGCCTAACAACGGTACTTTTACCACTACGGTATACCGAGGCAATGACACCAACACCGCTTACCATCAAGGAACTAACGGGGCCGAGATCAGCAACTTCAGTGACAACTGGAACTTGCTGGGTAACCCTTACCCTTCGGCCATCAGTGGCGGACGCTTTTTATATCAAAACCGAAATGTAATCGAAGGAAACATCAGGCTTTGGACACACGGTACCTTGCCGTCCATCTCCGCCAGCCCGTTTTACGGCACTTTTGTTTACAATTACAACCCGGGCGATTACCTGACCTATAATTACAGCGGTACCAATTGCTGTCCAACCGCAGCCGAAGATTTATATGTGGGTGCCGGCCAAGGGTTCTTTGTGCAAATGAGCGATGGCCCTGCTTCGAATGATGTAGTTACTTTTAACAACTCCCTACGCAGTGCAGCCTTTGACAACAGTGTATTTTACCGCCAATCCGCCCGAACTTCTAACGCCTTTGAAGATATCGAACGCCACCGCATTTGGTTGGATATCGTAGGCAATAATGCTACCGATAGAACGTTGATAGGCTATATTGAAGGCGCCACGATGAGCAAAGACAAGTTCTTTGATGCCTCGGCGCAGTATACCGGCAACTTGGCGCTGTATTCGTTAATAGGTACCGATAAATACATCATACAAGGGCGCGCGCTTTCGTTTGACAATAAAGATATAGTGCCTTTGGGCGTCAGCATACCGGCTACAGGCAAATACACTATAGGATTGGCTGCGGTTGATGGTTTGTTCAGCAACGAGAGTCAGGCTATTTATTTAGAAGACTTGGTAGCCGGAAAAACCACCAACCTAAAACAGAAACCCTATACGTTTAACGCCAACAGCGGGAACAACAGTACCCGTTTCCGACTGCGCTACCAAATTAAACGAGACGACCATAAGCTAGACGCCAACTACGCTGACGTACTACTGAGCAAAACAGAGAACAAGGTTACGGTGACAGCCACCCCTATAGCCATGACCCATATAACAGTGCATGATATTTCGGGTCGCTTGTTGTTTGATTCGCCTACTCTGCATGAAAACAGTTATACTATGGAGGATTTGGTGGCCAACAATCAGGTGTTAGTCATAACGGTTGCACTGGAAAACGGCAGTAAAGTCACCCGTAAATTGATTTATTAAACTAGGCCAAACCTCGAGCAACTCGCGGGATTGCCGGGTTACGCCAACCTCTACAGCCCGACTGTAGTAGCTTACCCCAAAACGACAAGTCACCACAAGCTTTTCGTTTATTTTTAGAGTACCCCCACAAAAAAACTCCCCAACCGGGGAGTTTTTAAGTACTAAACCTATACCCAATGCCTAGGATACCACTATTGCGCCCATGTATACACTGGTAGCATAGCTTTTCCCGTCTTCGGCCACAAAGCTAATCCAGCTTTGCACCTCAACCCCGGCAAAAAACGTAGGCAAGGTAATCACGGCTACTTTACTAACCCTGGCAGCGGCATTCAGCGTGTAATAGTACAAGCCGGTAGCCGGAGCAAACACCACTACGACCAACGTATCGGTAGCCTTGGCTGAACCCTGCCCGGAGTTATCGTCCCAATCGTATTTTAGGGTGTTGGGGTTGGGCGACGAAACAGCGGGGTTTTGCACGCCCGGTAAGTCTCCTTTGGCGACCATCACTTTGGCAAAGTCAATCTCAAAGTCGGGGTCTACATACGTCACCGCCTCTTTCATGTGGTACGACATGGCCTGGTTGCGACGGGTGAGCTCGCCACTGCCCGACCCGAAGCACTTGCTGATGACGGGGCTGATGGGGGTTAAAAAATTAGACACTGCCGTAAATTTCTCGCGTTGCAAGAGTTGGGTGTCCGTTGGGGTACGGTCGGTTTTTTTGGGTAAAGAACGCATCACGTCTTTACCACGCCAATTGGCACCCACCACGGTACCAACTTTTCCTGAAAATGGGCCTAAGATGCCCTTGTTGTAAGTTCCCATATCTATTCGTTTTTAAGGGATTACTACTCCGTTTCTCAGCCACACCTTCGGCTGATTAAAGACAAAGCTATAGCCCTTTTTTGAGCCCCGCAACTGCCTGACGGGTAAGATGTTTTATGACTGTTTAAGGTACTTTTTGACCGGTATTGACCAGTATTGACCTCTTATGAGGGCTCAAAACCACCTTTTTCATCCCCCGCTTCGCAACTTGTTCGGGTGTGGTTGCGGTTTCGTTCGCAAAAAGTCCCTTTTTTGCGAACACCTTGTGGAGAAAGGGCGAAGATGGGTGGGGAAATTGTTTTTTTGATTTGTAAGAAATAAATTGTAAGTTTGAATCAATTAGTATATGTATTCCTTGATAACTAAAAGAGTTGTATAAGCTTGTAAATATATACTAATCATAACCAAGCCTAAAATGACTACATTATGATTAACCTTATAGGTGAAGGAATTACAAAGTTTCCTTCTATACAACCAAATGAAACACAAATACGTATCGAAAGTACCTCGATAAAGACCATTCCCACAAACATTGGTCAATTTCCTTTACTCCAAATTCTTCGATTGAGAAACAATAAAATCGAATTTGTACCTAAAGAAATTGGAAATTTGAAAAAACTAACTCAACTGTTTTTATCAAATAATCAGATTAATGAACTTCCCAATGAAATTGGAAGTTTAACCTCTTTGGTTCAATTAAGAATTGAAAATAATCAACTTGTCGAATTGCCTAGGGAAATAGGAGATTTAGAAAATCTAACACACTTGTATTTAAATAACAATAAATTAAATTATCTGCCACCAGAAATAAAAAAATTAAACAAACTTGTTTACTTTTCGATAGAAGGAAACAACTTTTCTTTACCACCAAGTTACAGCCAAACAAATCCATTCCAAACAATTGATTATATACTTAATAATCAAAAAGAAAAAGTTGAAAGCTTGATTACAAAAAAAGCTTATTGTTTTATAAATGCAAATAAAGATAATGTTGTTGAAAGATATAACAATCTTATATCCGAATTTTCGAAATCAAATGAAATAGATTTTATTACAATAAATTCTGAAACAGATATTAATCAAGAAACAAATGTTGTTTTCTTAATTTGTCCAATAGATACACATATAGACCAAACGCTAGTAGAAAAAATATCTAGATTGTGTCTCGAAAAAAAAATACGCTTTTATATTTTCTCTCAAGATAAATTTATTGAGAACAACTTTGAGTCTGCTAATTTGGATTATTGGAAAGAATTTCAAACAACAAAACTAAAATTAGAAAATGAATTCAAAAATGAATTTAAAACTTACTCATCTTATGAACAACTAAATAATTTAATTTTTGAGGCTTTAAAACAACATAAACCAGATATTAGACTTAAAAAACTCACATTAACTAATATTGGTCACTTTTCTCATGTTGAAATAGATTTTGATAAAGATATTACATGTTTAATCGGAGAGAATGGTTGTGGAAAAAGCACTATTTTAAAAACTTTGGCATTAGGAATAATAGGACCAAATTATAAGAAAATTGAAGAAAAAAGTAAAAGCAATTTACTTAAGATATTAGAATATACTGAAACAAGTATTTTATATAAAGATGGTACGATAATCTTGGATTACACAATCGATGGAGATTCATTCACTAATAGCATTGAAATAATTCCAAAAGATAATGGTAACGATATCATATTCAACTTGAAAGAGGATTCTAAGATAATATATAATGAGTATAACTTAAAATCATTAATTGTAGGGTTTCCTCAAGATAGAGGAATTGACAATCACGGACAAGATTCATTCCAAGTTAAACAAAGCCAACCACATATAGAAGATTTGATTCCTTTGATAAACGGAAAGGATGACTTTAGGTTAAAATCGTTTACCAGTTGGATTGCAAATTTATATTTTGATTTTGTAAAAAAGAACAAGGAGTTAGATGGAAATCAAAGTAATGAAGAGTTTTTAATTGATACAGCTTTTGAGATTATATCAAAAATTACCAAGAAAGAGATTAAATTTATAACTGTAACTAAAATTAACCCTCCTGAAATTTGGGTCAAAACACAAGATGCCCCAAATGGAATACCATTAAGTTTAATAAGTCAAGGATTTAAAATAGTTGTTAGCTGGGTAGGATATTTGATGCAGCGATTTATCGATACTTTCCCTCTTTCAAACCCTAATTCTGCATTTCAAGAAAGCGCTATCGTTATCATTGACGAGGTTGACATATCAATGCATCCGATATGGCAAGTTTCATTTATCGAAATTCTTAAAGATGTGTTTCCTAACACCCAATTTATAATCTCCACACATGACCCAATCATAATTGGTGGTCTTTTGAAAAAACAAGTACGGGTGTTAAAAGAGCATGAAGGACTCACTACAGTTTTTGAACCTGACTTTGACCCAAAAGGTTTAGGAGTTGCAGGTATACTAACTAGTGAGCTATTTGGATTAAAGTCAACATTAGATATTCATACATTGGAAATAATGAGTAGACGTAATGAGCTACTTTTAAAACAAGATATAGGAAAACTTTCTAGTGATGAAAAATCTGAGTTAAATGAAATATTTCATAATTTGAATAGTCTAGGAATTAATACAACAGATAGAGATCCATTGTATGAAAAGTTTATTGTTGCTGTTGGTAAGAGAGATAAATTTATAAAACAAAAATATTCTCCTGAAGAAATGGAACTCCAGAATGATATTGCATCTGAGATACTTGAAGAAATACTAAAAGAACAAAAAGAACAAAAATGATTTTTATAAATATTGATAACTACGAACCTGAACATGATTGGTTAGAAAGAGCGGATAATTTGACTACCCAACTTTTAGCTGCCGCAACTCCAGAAGAAATAACTACAATTATAACAGACAATGAAAATTTATGGGGTCAATTAAAACAACATTTTTGTGATATTCTTAGACGAAAATGTTGGTATTCAGAATCTATAAATGATTTTGCTCATTGTCATGTTGATCATTTTCGACCTAAAGCGAGAGCTATTGATGAACAAGGGAATGATCAAGGAGGTTATTGGTGGTTAGCCTTCAACTGGAGAAATTATCGATACTCTGCTCCTGCAGGTAATGTAAGGAAAAGGGATTATTTTCATGTTAATGCTAATAAAGCAACAACCCCTGCTGATGCATTAGAGAATGAAGACATTCGTTTTTTAGACCCAACTGAGCCTGATGATCCTGATAAATTGAAATTTAATAACGAAGGAATTGTAAGTCCCAAATCCGATAATGAAAATTCAAGGGATAACATTCAAGCTGAATATACCATTAGGCGAATGAATTTAAATATGGTTGGATTAGTTGAAGGAAGAAAAGATAAATATAGGAAAACAGCAAGATTAATAAGGCAAACAGAAGAATTATTAGCATTACAAGCTGTTACTTTTGACTTAGCCAGAAGGCAAAGTATTAAAGCTAAGCAGTTAGAATTATTCGAATTATCAAATAGATTTTCCGAGTATTCAGCAGCTGTTAAGTATTGTCTGCGTGAAAGTGGTCACGAATGGGCGCTAAACATTGCTATCGCATCATGATTTTTGTTAATTTAAACTAACTATAACATTGATTTGAATCAATAGCTGTGATGCTTAGTTACCTTGATACTTTCCTAGACAAAAAGTCTATTTTTATCACAAATTAATCCGCCCACTGTCTTCGTCATAAAACAAAGCAACAGCATGTTGGTTAAAATACAATACTAACCCCAAAAAACAACTATGAAAACGCCCTTTACCCTTCTTTTGCTACTGCTAATCACGCTAACCGGAGTAGAAAGTTGTGCTCAAAAAGAAGTTCCCTTTAAACCCAAAGTGGTTTACCAATCTAAAGCGTTGCTTATCACCCAGCTTAGTCCCAATACTTATGAACACACCTCGTACAAGCAAACGGATGAGTTTGGGTATGTGCCTTGCAACGGGTTACTGGTAAAAGACGGTACTGAAGTTATCGTATTAGATACGCCCACCAATACTAAATCAGCCGAGGCATTAATTAAATGGGTTACTAAAAAATTGCATTGTACGATAAAGGCGGTCGTTCCTACGCATTTTCATGATGACTGTTTGGGTGGTTTAGAGGCTTTTCATCAAAAAGGCATTCCTTCTTATGCCTATTATAAAACCATGGCACTGGCTAAAGAAGCCCGGTTAACCACGCCTCAAAATAGTTTCAGCGATACTATTACTTTACCGGTGGGACAGGAAAAAGTGATGGTAACCTTCTTCGGTGAAGGGCATACCAAGGATAACGTAGTGGGGTATTTTCCGAAAGAGCATATCCTTTTCGGAGGGTGTTTGATTAAAGCATTGGAGGCCAGCAAGGGCTACTTGGGAGATGCCAATACCGCTGATTGGTCGGCCACGGTAGCACAAGTGAAGAAAGCCTACCCGGAGGCCACCCTGATAGTACCCGGTCACGGAGACTACGGAGACCGCCAATTGTTGGATTATACCATAACTTTATTCCAACCACAGTAGAGCATCTTCAGCCGGTTGGGACAGCTGTAGTGGCGGGTTTCGATAAGAATACCGTTGGTGTATTTTAAAATAAGGATCCACTCCTACGCCAATCCCGGGACGCGAAGCAGTAGAAAGTAATCCCATTCACCACCTTTAGTATAGCTTCAAGCCAAGGAGCTTAGGTGATAATTTTAGTATTCTTAAGTTGTAACAAACTATTTTTTTAAAAGACTACTTTACAAAAAGAAATATGGAAAAGAACAGAAGACTTTGGCTAAAACAAATTGGACTCGGCGTAGCCGGTATGGGTCTAACCAACTTTGATTCCTTAGCTTCTCCTCTCGCGGCTGAAAAGTTAACTACCGGTTTTAAAGACGAGGCTAACCTAATTTATTTACGCTCCAATGAAAACCCCTATGGCCCGTCTCCATTAGCCCGGAAAGCCTTTGTAGACCATGCTACTATTAGTAACCGGTATCATTGGGATATTGAGACCCAACTGATTGCTGCCCTTGCTCAAAAGCATGGTGTTCAAGAGGAAAACATAGTGTTGGGAGCCGGTTCAACTGAAATTTTAGATATGGTGGCAAAGTTGGCCTCATCAAATAAAGGGAATTATGTAATAGCAGACCCAAGTTATGATTATTGGACCGTTACCTTAGATACTTTAGGGTTAACGAAAAATAGAGTCCCCCTAACAATCGATAAGAAGCTTAATTTGCAAGCTATGTTGGAAGCAGTAAACCCGGACACCAAGTTGGTTTATATCTGTAATCCAAACAACCCGACCGGAACCATTTGTGAAAGAGAAGCCTTGGTCGCATTTGTAACCAAGATTCCACAAAACACCTTGGTACTTATAGACGAGGCTTATTTAGATTTTACCCAACAGCAATCCCTCTGTACTATGGTAAAGGATCACAACAATATTATTATCGCCAAGACCTTTTCTAAAATATATGGTTTGGCCGGAGCCCGTATTGGGTATGCTATTGCGAACAAAACCATCATTGAGGCTATGGCCAATTTGCAATCCAATACCAATAATAGTGTTAGTGTAGTATCAAAACTTGCGGCTATTGCTTCGTTGAAAGATACTGCATTTGTTTCCAATTGCTACTCCCTGAATGAAGAGGTAAGACACTATACGATCAAGGAACTCCAAAAATTAAATTGTGAGTGCATTGCTTCTACTACCAATTTTATCTATTTTTCGCTTTCCAAGTACCATAAGGACTATTTCAAACAATTGGAAAACAATGGCATTCAAGGCGGAAGAATCTATGAAGAGGAAGGTAAATGGACCAGGATTACCGTAGGTACCATGGCCGAAATGAAGCAATTTATTAAAGCCATACAATAAAAACCACCACCAAAAGCGGTTTGGTGCTATAGTTGAGTTGCTTTGTTTCCGGTTAGTTTTTACTACCGAAACATATCTGTAAAAGAAAATAAGGGTGCGCTCCTACGCCAATATTAGGACGCGAAGCAGTAGAAAAAAGTAAAGGGGTTGAGAGAGAGGTCGGAAAGCGTAACAGCGTATTAGTCTTTATCATCAAAACGTTTAGAGGGGTCGTCTTTTCTTCGGATGCTGTTGAGGGCTTCTTGGGTAAAAAGGTTTTTGGGGTAATAGTACTTTCGGCCCATTTTAAAACACGGTACGGTACCGTTGTTGCGGAGCCGTTGTAAGGTGGAGGGACTGCACTTGAGGAAGCGCTCCATTTGATGGCTGTCGATAAACACTTCACTCACCGCGACCTCTTGATTGGTCAGCAGCATGTTTTTCAACTCTTCTATTGCCCGTTGCAATAGCTTAAATTCTTTACTACTCATAGGATTACAATTAAATTAAACATTACTAAAACAGCACTATTTATAAGCTATTCCAAACGATACTGATAAAAGTGCCCCAACTATTCTGTATTTCTTTTGACCGTTCAACCGATTTAACGTATTGAAAGGAAACGACTTAAAATCAAAAACTATGCCTAAATTTCCTACCGGATAGCCAGCGTGCTTTTTATTAAAAAAAGCTATATCTTTAGCATCAGTAAAACGGCGGATACACTAGGCCGCCTTAGGATAACATTTTAATTGCTTCGTTATGCGAATTTTTTTGCCACTGGTTTTTGTACTGCTCTATGCCGCTTGGGTACTGTACCGTGCCCTACTCAAAAAAGATTTACTAAAACACAAAGCCGAGTTGTATGCCGGGCTGTTTTTTATAGGTGTTTGGGGCGTGTTATACTCCCTGCTCGAGCTGTTTTAAAACGCTGTCGGTACACACCCCACGGGTAGCTTCGGCAAAACCTTTGGGCGGGGTTATCGCTTTCAACTTTTACTTATAAGAACTATTATATCCTTTTATTGCTAAACCTATTTCACTTATGAAAAAAGCCGCTTTCCTTATTGCCTTTTCACTAACTTCTTTAGTATCCATAGCTCAAGACATCACCGGCCAATGGAACGGTATGCTCAAAGTACCGGGCGCCCAATTGAGGCTGGTGCTTAACATTACCAAAACCGATACGGGTTACAGTGCCACTATGGACAGCCCCGACCAAGGAGCCGCCGGCATACCGGTAACGACGACCACTTTTGAAAACGGGAAACTAAGTTTTAGTATTCCGGCCGGGCATATTGAATATACCGGAGAGCTGAAAGACAAAGCCGTGGTGGGCACGTTTAAGCAAAATGGCATGGAGTTTCCGATGAACTTGTCGCGCGAAGCCATAGAAAAAAAAGAACCGAAACGACCGCAAGAGCCTAAAGAACCTTTTGCCTATTATAGCGAAGACGTAACCTTTACCAATGCCAAGGACAACATTACACTGGCCGGTACCTTGACTTTGCCTAAAAAAGAAGGCGTGTATCCGGTGGTGATTTTGGTTTCGGGCAGCGGGCCACAAAACCGCAACGAGGAACTATTGGGGCACAAACCTTTTTTGGTCTTAGCCGATTATTTAACTAAACAAGGCATAGGCGTATTGCGCTATGATGACCGTGGCGTGGGAGAATCAAAAGGCGATTTTAAAACAGCTACTACGGCCGACTTTGCTACGGATGCCGCCAGTGCGGTAGCCTACCTGAAAACGTGTAAAGAGTGTAATGCTAAAAAGATTGGCATCATGGGTCATAGCGAAGGCGGTGTTATTGCTCCTATGGTAGCCGCGCAGTCAAAAGACGTTAGTTTTATCGTATTGCTGGCCGGAACCGGTATACCGGGCGATGAGTTACTGCTGTTGCAACAAGAAGCCATAGCCCGTGTAGAAGGTGCTACAGACGCTGAAATAGCCAGCTCTAAAGCCACCAACCGCAAAGTGTTTGATATGATTAAAAGTGCTAAAGACGCGAGCATCTTAAACGCTGATTTGACCAAGTACTTAACCAACTTACAGAAAAACCCACCCAAAGGAGAAAAGGCACCCGCCAAACCCCAAGGCCTAAGCGACGAAGGCTTTGTAGCCCTGCAGGTGAGTCAGATTGCCAACCCGTGGATGACCTATTTTATCAAGTATAATCCGGCTACCGCTTTAGAGAAAGTGAAATGTGCGGTACTGGCCGTGAATGGCGAAAAAGATTTGCAGGTACCGCCTAAAGAAAACCTGAGTGCCATCAACAAAGCCTTGCTTAAAGCAGGGAACAAGAACGTGACACTACACGAGTTTCCGGGCTTAAACCACTTGTTTCAGGAATGTAAAACCGGCTCGCCTAATGAGTATGCCGATATTGAGCAAACCTTTTCGCCCGATGCTTTAGCCTATGTAGCGCAATGGATAAACAATCAAACCAAATAACGACGGGAGTACCACTGCCAAGCGTACTGCTCTGAAACCTCTAACAGGGAGTTGCAGCCCGATAAAGCGGAACCACATGACCGACAAAACTAAAATAGCGGTAGCAGTCTTTGATAAATGCGCAGCGTTGTATCAGGATAGATTTATGGATGTATCGTTGTATCACGATACGTTTGACCGATTTTGTAGTGAAATCAAAAAAGAAAACGCGGCTGTACTCGAACTGGCTTGCGGGCCCGGTAACATTACGAAATACCTTTTGCAACAGCGTTCGGATTTTAAAATCCTAGGCACCGATTTGGCCCCGAAGATGCTGGCTTTGGCGCAGGAAAACAACCCTACAGCTCAGTTTCAACTGCTGGACGTTAAAGCTATAGGAGCCAATACCTTAAAGACTACTTACGACGGGGTCATGTGTGGTTTTGGCCTGCCCTACCTTAGTCAAGAAGAGGCTATTCGTTTTATCCATCAGGCTTATGGTATTTTAAATACCGATGGGCTGCTGTACCTCAGCACTATGGAAGACGATTACAGCCGTTCGGGTTGGCAAAAAGGGAGCACCGGTGACGCTATTTTTATGCACTACCATCAGGAAGATTACCTGTCAACTGCTCTTACAGCAGCAGGATTCAGCATCCTACTCACCGAACGTATAGTATACCCGGCCACCGATGGGAGCCCTATTACCGATTTGATTTTAATAGCCAAAAAATAAAGGAGTTACGGTATTAATCCGTAAATTTGTTAGCTACTCGCTCCGCTTCTTTCCTCTAAACGACAGACCGTACTAACTAGGTAAAACACCTATTAACTGTTAACTTATACATCATGGAACAACAACTGGAAGAAATTCGTGACCAACAAAAAGCGTCATGGGACAAGTTCTCCCCCGGCTGGAAGAAATGGGACGAACTGATGATGGATTTTCTAAAACCCATGGGCGATGAAATTATTCAATTACTACAACCCAAAGCCACCGATGTGGTTTTAGATATAGCAGCAGGAACCGGCGAACCGGGACTGTCTATAGCCACTAAGGTGACTAACGGAAAAGTAATTATCACTGATTTATCGGAAGACATGTTGGCCATAGCGCGCGAAAATGCTATGCTGCGGGGCATTACTAATATTGAAACCCAAGCTTGTGACGTGTGCGAGTTGCCGTTTGCCGACAACACCTTTGACGCCATCAGTTGCCGGTTTGGCTTTATGTTTTTCCCCGATATGCTTTTGGCGGCCAAAGAAATGGCACGGGTCTTAAAACCGGGCGGACGCATAGCCACTGCTGTATGGAATGGCCCTGAAAAGAACTTTTGGGTAACCGCTACGATGGGTACCATCAACCGCAATATGGAGTTACCGCCACCACCACCCGGCGCCCCCGGTATGTTCCGATGCGCCCAAGACGGCTTAATAACTGACTTATTTCAACAAGCCGGATTAAAAAACATCAAGCAAACCGAAGTCACCGGCAAACTAAACAGCAAGACGACCGATGAATACTGGAATGTAATGACTGAGGTAGCCGCACCCATAGTAGCCGCGCTCAGTAAAGCGGACGAGGCCATGAAAGCTAAGATAAAAAAAGAAGTGTATGAGGCCGTGAATCAACGCTATCCGGACGGCAACGTACAGATTGATTCGAGTGCTTTAGTCATTTATGGCGAAAAATAGGCGGCAGTACGTCATTCGCAACACTATAGGGATAAAAGTAAATTATCCCTATTTTTATGCTTATAAATTTGATTACAATTAAAAAAATACCAAAAATAACTTTAATTTGTAGTAAACAAACAACACAATGCAATTTGACCCTAACGAACTAGAGCATACCGCTGTCTATAAGCTACTTACCGGCAGTGTCATTCCCAGACCCATTGGTTGGATTTCGAGCATCAGTGAAAACGGCGTCAACAACTTGGCTCCCTTTTCCTATTTCAATGCCGTGGGCGAGGATCCGCCTCATGTAATGTTTTCTACCGGGCGCGGCAACAACACCAACAAAGACACCCTTAACAACGTCTTGGCTACCAAGCAATTTGTAGTGAATATGGTAACCGAAGCCTTGGCCGAACCTATGAACCTTACGGCACAAGCAGTACCTTCAGAGGTAGATGAGTTTGAGCTGGCCGGCGTTACCCCAATTCCCTCCCATAAAATAAAACCCATGCGGGTTAAGGAAAGTCCGATTGCATTTGAATGCGAATTGGTGCACCATTATTTCCTCGAAGACCACAAACACGGGGGTGCCTGTGTGGTTATTGGTCGCATAGTCATGATGCACTTTGACGACAGTGTCTTGTTAGACAATTACAAAATCAATTTAGAAGCTTACCAACCCATTGCCCGGTTGGCCGGTTCCTATTATTCCAAATTAGGAGAGTTATTCTCTGTCAAAAGAACTTAAATGAAAATAGCAGTTATAGGTGGCGGTCCGGGTGGACTCTACTTTTCCATATTGACCAAAAAAGCGATGCCTGATTGTCAAATCGACATCTACGAGCGCAACAAACCCGACGACAGCTTTGGTTTTGGCGTGGTCTTCTCTGATGAAACCTTAGGGGAGTTCCTTAAACGCGACATGCAGTCGTATGAATTAATAAGAAGTCAATTCGCTTATTGGGATGACATCATAGTAGCCCGCGACGGACAAGCAGTGAGCATCGCCGGAAACGGGTTTTGCGGCTGTTCGCGAAAGACTTTGTTGCAATTACTACAACAACGCTGTCGCGAGGAAGGAGTCAATTTGCATTTTGAGCAAAATATAGACGATTTAAGCCCCTATAAAGACGCAGACATCATCTTAGCCGCCGATGGCATAGGAAGTCTAATCAGAACGCGTTATGAAAAGGAATTCGGGACTACCATTGCCTTAAAGAAAAACCGCTTTGTATGGCTGGGATCTACCAAACCATTAGATGCCTTTACTTATTTCTTCCGCACCACACCTCACGGAACTATAGTAGCGCATACCTACCAATACGAAGCCGGCATGAGTACCTGGATCTTTGAATGCAGTGAGGATACTTGGCAAAAACACGGTTTTGAAGTGACCAATGAAGCCGACACCATGGCCAAAATAGCGGAAATCTTTAAAGAAGAGCTCGACGGTCATCCCCTGATTTCTAATAAATCACACTGGCGTCAGTTTCCGCACGTTACCAATAAAAACTGGTATCATGATAATATCGTTTTGTTGGGCGATGCCAAAGCCACGGCCCACTATTCTATCGGTTCGGGAACTAAACTGGCAATGGATTGCGCGATTGGCCTTTCTGACGCGGTGATTGCTCATCCTAATGATGTGCAGGCTGCTTTTGCACAATACGATAAAACCCGTAGAAATACGGTAGAAATGATACAACATGCCGCTCTGGTTTCACTGGACTGGTTTGAAAACATGGACCGCAACAACCAGCATCCCTTCTATCAATTTGCTTTTGGGTGCATGACGCGGGCCAAGAAAGTAACGTATGAGAACTTAAGACTGCGCGACAAATCGTTTACCGATAAGGTGTTGACGGAATTCAATACCCTTCAAAAAAGTGCCACCACCGAAATACCGGCCGCTTTTACCAAATTCCGATTACGGGAAATGGAGCTGGAAAACCGCATCGTGATGTCGCCGATGGGACAATATAGCGCGGAACATGGCAACATTACCCCTTGGCATTTGGTGCATTACGGTAGTAGAGCCACCGGGGGTGTCGGACTGATAGTAACCGAAATGACAGCAGTAGCTGAGACAGGACGTATTACTTTAGGTTGTGCCGGTATATATACTCAGGAACAAGTGATTAAATGGAAAGACATAACCGCTTTTATTCATCAAAACAGTCGTGCTAAAATAGGCATACAACTGGGGCATTCCGGTCGCAAAGGCGGGGTTAAAAAACCTTGGGAAGGCACTAATGAGCCTATAGACTTGCCTTGGGATTTACTATCAGCTTCACCGATTGCTTTTAATGACAAGCTGCCTATTCCGCGAGAAATGAATACCGCTGACATGGAAACTATTGTTAGCCAATTTGTACAAGCCACTAAGCATGCTGACGAAGCGGGGTTTGATTTAATCGAATTGCAAGCCCATCACGGGTTTCTGTTGGCTTCCTTCCTATCGCCGCTGACCAATATTCGAACCGACGAATTTGGCGGAAGCATTGCGAATCGTTTGAAATTCCCGCTGACGGTTTTTAGTGCCATGCGAAAAGTATTCCCGCAACACAAGCCGATGTCGGTCAGAATCTCCGCTTCGGATTGGGCTGAAAACGGCATTTCAGAAGAAGAAGTAATCACCATAGCTACCGCTTTTAAAGAAGCCGGTGCCGACATCATCAATGTTTCTACCGGAAATACCGTCGAACATCAAAAACCGCAAGTAGGCCGAATGTGGCAAACACCTTTTGCTGATGCCGTTAGAAATACCGTTCATATCCCTACCATAACAACCGGTTACATTCAGGATATTGACCAAATCAATACCATTATCCTAAACGGCAGAGCTGATTTAGTAGCCTTGGGCCGACCGCTATTGGCCGATGCTAATTTTGTTAGAAATGCTCAAGCCTACGAACAAGTAGAAGCCGCTGATATTCCAAAGCCCTACAAAGCAGGAAGCTCGCACTTATACCCTTTAAAAGCAGCCGAGAGAAAACAAACGGAAAGCATGAAGAAAGCGCTGAAACCTAAGAGCAATGAAAAGTAATAAGGAATTACGAATTAGGAATTATGAATTACGGATTTGACACTATAGCTTATGAAAAAGGATAATATTGTTCAAATAAAGAGCTATGCTTTTGCGGTTAAGATTATTAAGACACATCAATTTTTGTGTACCACTAAAAAAGAATATGTTTTGAGTAAACAACTTTTGCGCAGCGGTACTTCCATCGGTGCTAATATCGAAGAAGCCATTGGAGGGCAAACTGATAAAGATTTTTATTCAAAACTCACCATTGCCTACAAGGAGGCACGGGAAACGCATTATTGGATTAGGCTTATGAAAGATACCGACTATCTTACTGAAGAAGAATCCAACGATTTATTAAAAGACACTGATGAATTATTGAGAATAATTGGTTCCATCCAAAAAACGCTCCGTAATTCCTAATTCATAATTCGTAATTAACATGAAGCACTACGAGGATAACTTTGCTCACCACCATTTACCCAGTCAGGACCTGCAGCCCGACTATGCTTTCCTGGACTTGCCACAGTTTGCCAGATCGGAAATGCTGAATTGTGTGGACAGACTGTTAGACCATCACATCAAAGAAGGTCGCGGAAACAATGTATGCCTTCGCACCTTTGAAAGCACCTGGACTTATAACGATTTGTTTGAAAAAGCCAATCAGATTGCCCATGTTTTGGTGGATGATTTAGGATTGCAATCCGGAAATCGCGTTTTGATTCGCTCCGCCAATAACCCTATGATGGTAGCTTGTTGGTTTGCGATTTTAAAAGCCGGTGGCATTGTAGTAGCCACTATGCCGTTGCTACGCGCCAAAGAATTAACGACCATCATTGATTGTGCCGAAATAGCACTTGCCTTTTGCGACAGCGAACTGGCAGACGAAATGCAGTTGGTTAAATCGGATTTCCTCAAAAAAACTTGCTTTTACGGCAATTCGCAACTAGAGGAATTAATGGCTACCAAACCTAAGACCTTTACTAATTACCACAGCAAGTCTGACAGCATTGCCTTGATTGGTTTCACCTCAGGCACTACGGGCTTACCCAAAATGACTTCGCATTACCACAAAGACATTCTCAATATTTGCGAAGCGTTTCCCAACTACTCATTACAACCCACCCCTGATGATATCTTTACCGGGAGTCCGCCATTAGGTTTTACTTTTGGTTTAGGCGGCTTAGTATTGTTTCCGTTGTATTTTGGAGCCTCCACGTTCTTAATTGAAAAGCCAACACCGGATATGTTGCTACAGGCAATACAGGATCACAAAATCACGATTTGCTTTACGGCTCCTACGGCTTGGCGCGTTATTACTACCAAAGTCAAGGAATTTGATATCAGCAGCTTGCGCAAATGTGTCTCCGCCGGTGAAACACTACCGCTAAAAGTATGGCAAGATTGGTATGAAGCTACAGGGTTAAAAATCATTGACGGCATTGGCGCTACCGAAATGTTGCATATCTTTATCTCTTCCAACGAAGACAATATGAAACCCGGTGCCACCGGGGTAGCCATCACCGGTTACGAAGCCAAGATTATTGATGCTGACGGGAATGAAGTCCCTACCAATGAACCGGGAAGACTGGTGGTTCGAGGCATTACAGGTTGTAAATATTTGAACCGCATAGATAAGCAAGAAGAATATGTGGTCAACGGCTGGAATTTTACGGGTGATATCTTCCGTAAGGATGAAGATGGGTACTTTTGGTTTGTGGCTCGTGGTGATGATATGATCATCTCTTCGGGCTATAACATAGGCGCTGTAGAAGTAGAAAGTGTCTTGTTGACACACGAAGAGATTTTAGAATGTGCGGTAGTTGGGCTACCTGATGAAGAGCGAGGGATGCTGGTTTGCGCCCATATTGTTTTGAAAGAACAGAGTAAAGCTACAGATAACATGAAGAACCATATTCAACACTGGTTCAAGGAAGTAGCAGCACCATATAAATATCCAAGAGTGATTTATTTTACTGAGGCACTCCCTAAAACAGAGACCGGTAAAATACAACGCTTTAAATTAAAATAAAATGAGAAAAGCATTTTTGGTTTTTGCTATTACTATTCTTGCCATCATGGGGGTACTCACCTATGTGAATTGGAAGTTTAGTTTCTTAGGATTGATTTTTATTCCGTTAATCCTAATGGGTTTTTATGACATGTATCAATCCAAGCAAACCATTAAGCGCAACTTTCCGCTCTTAGGCAGAATGCGTTATTTGCTGGAGGCATTAGGACCCGGTGCCCGACAGTACTTTATTGAAAGCGATACCGATGGCAAACCCTTCAACCGTTTGCAACGCAGTTTGGTATACCAAAGAAGCAAAAAAGAAACCGATTCCAATCCTTTCGGAACCCAATTAGACCTATACGAAATAGGCTATCAATGGATTAATCACAGCATCAAGGCGATTCCGTTTTCACAAGTCAACAGCAATCCGAGAGTTAAAATAGGCTCCTCTCAATGCACCCAACCTTACTATGCCAGCCTATTCAACATCAGTGCGATGAGTTTTGGTTCGCTTAGTAAAAATGCCATCTTAGCACTGAACAACGGTGCCAAAGAAGGAGGGTTTTACCACAACACCGGTGAGGGTGGATTATCGCCTTATCATTTACAAGGTGGTGACGTGGTATGGAATATCGGAACCGGATATTTCAGTTGTCGTGACAAAGACGGTAACTTCTCGTATGAAGAGTTTGTCAAAAGAGCTACTTTAGACAATGTGAAAATGATTGAAATTAAGTTCTCTCAAGGGGCAAAACCCGGACACGGTGGGATATTGCCAAAAGAAAAAGTAACCGACGAAATCGCAGCCATCCGTTTGGTGGATAAAGGACACGATATTATTTCTCCGCCGACGCATTCAGCCTTTAAAACACCTCTTGAACTGATGGAGTTTGTAAAATTGCTGCGAAAAGGTTCCGGCGGAAAACCTATTGGCATGAAAATCTGTATCGGTAACAAGTCCGAATTCATTGCTATTTGTAAAGCCATGGTGCAAACCAAAACCACTTTTGATTTCATTACCGTTGACGGTGGCGAAGGCGGTACCGGTGCGGCACCACAAGAATATTCAGACCATGTTGGCATGCCATTGCGTGATGCACTGGCTTTTGTATACGACTGCTTGGTAGGTTTTGATATAAAAAAAGACATCAAAATTATTTGCAGCGGTAAAATCATCACCGGTTTTGATATCATTAAAACACTATCTATCGGAGCTGATTTGTGTAATTCGGCACGCGGTATGATGTTCGCATTAGGGTGCATTCAAGCCCTCGAATGCCACGCTAATACTTGTCCGACCGGCGTTGCAACACAAGATCCGAGACTAACCAAAGGATTGGTTCCTGAAGAAAAAAGTGTGCGCGTAGCCCGTTTCCAGCACGAAACGGTAAAAAGTGCCATGGAACTCATGGCTTCGGCAGGCATTGATCATCCGGATAAAGTAGACCGTAGTGTGGTAAGTATGCGGGTAGATCGAACCCAAATCAAAACTTTTGAAGAGACGTATCCTGAGCCAAAAGAAGGGTGCTTGCTTGATGGCAGTAAGGTGCCCAACGATATGTTTAAGTTTTGGAAACGGGCCACCGCTGAGAGTTTTTAGTAATTAAATTAAAAGTTATTCCCGCTGACCATTGCAAACTGTTCGTGGATTTCTACGGTAAACGAAAAGTGTTCATCGAACTTCCATAAGGAATAAAAGTATTGTGAAATAATCGGGGTTAAAGAAAGAGATATGGACAACTATTTTACCAAACAAGAAAAAATACGCTTCAAACACGTGGATTATGCAGGTATCGTTTTCTATCCGCGTTTTCTGGAAATGCTTAATGATTTAGTCGAAGACTGGTTTGAAGAAGCTTTAGAACGTCCGTTTTCCAAAATACACGAAACCAACGGGATACCCACAGTGGATTTGAAAGTACAATTCAAGAAAGCGGCACGCATCGGGGAACTATTGACTAAAAAACTTTGGGTGATTAGACTGGGCGGAGCCTCAGTAACTTGTGGCTTTCGTTTTGAAGACGAACAAGGGAACACCTGCTTGGAAGGCGAAGTAACGCTCGTTAATGTTGGCATTGCCGAAGACCGCAACAACATTAAGGCTGAGCCGTTCAATGAAGACATGAAGCATAAAATCAGGAATTACGAATTACAAATTACGAATTAGGAATTACGAACTAGAAGGTATGAGTATAGATTTTAAAAAATTCAAAGCCGCTACGGTACAAACATCACCTGTATTTCTCGATGTAGAAAAAACGATTGATAAGGCCATTTCCTTTGTAAAAGAAGCCAGTGCTAATGGCGCGCAACTTATTGCATTTCCCGAAGTATTCGTAGCGGGTTATCCGTATTGGAATTGGATTATGACTCCGGTACAAGGCAGTAAATGGTATGAGCAATTGTATAAAAACTCGGTAGCCGTTGACGATGCGGCCATGCAACCGTTATACCAAGCGGCCAAAGCGTACAACATGCACATAGTTATCGGTATTAACGAACGTGGTGACAGCTATGGCGAAATTTACAACACCAATTTAATCATTGACAACAAAGGAAACCTGATAGGCAAACACCGAAAGTTGGTTCCGACTTGGGCTGAAAAATTGACTTGGACCAGCGGTGACGGTTCTTCTCTAAAAGTCTACGATACAGAAATAGGCCCTATTGGCACGTTAGCTTGTGGTGAAAACACTAATACTTTGGCGCGTTTTACTTTGCTTTCGCAAGGCGAATTGATTCACATTGCCAACTACATTTCGCTACCGGTGGCGCCACCGGATTACGACATGGCCGAAGCCATTAAAATCAGAGCCGCTGCGCATTCCTTTGAAGGAAAACTGTTTACTATAGTGTCTTGCTCCACCATTTCTCAGGAAATAAAAGACGCGTTGCGCAACGATGTTCCCAATGTAGATGAATTACTCTCTCGTAAAAGCTCGGCTTTCTCCGGATTTATTGGTCCCAATGGTGCGGTAATCGGAACCCCATTAATTGATGAGGAAGGCATAGTGTACGCTGATATCGATTTAGAAAAATGCATCCAACCCAAACAAATGCACGACATTCTTGGACATTACAATCGTTTTGACATTTTTGATTTAAGAGTGAATACTGCCCCAACCAGAAAGATTACCTTTGTAGATAACCACGAGGAGTTTAATAAAAAATCCTAAACGATTTTAAAAACGATTAGGCATACTATAAATAGCATGGAAACAAACAACTATTCAGACGACGTTATTGGTCGCGCCCGGGTTCAAGACACACCTGAACTCGAAGCTTATTATAAAGAACTGGAAGCCCTTGGTGCCGGTGCCTTATGGACGGTAGCCAACGATATTGAGCCATGGGAGCCGAAAGCCAACTCGGTACCAATGCTTTGGAAATATGAAGATTTAAGAAGCTTGGTTTTAAAGTCTTCCGAACTGGTAACCCCGAACAAGCCGGTAGACGTGTAGTCTATTTGGTAAATGACAAACGAAAAGACGTATCCGCTGCTGTGGGTTGGCTTTACACCGGAATACAGGTAACGCGCCCCGGTGAAAGCACTTCGGCTCACCGCCACAAAGCTTCGGCATTGCGTTTTATCATGGAAGGTTCTAAAGGCTACACAGTAGTTGATGGCAATAAAATCATGCTCGAAGTAAATGACTTTGTGATTACGCCTAATTCTACTTGGCATGAACATGGTGTAGAGCCCGATGGGCAAACCTGCATATGGCAAGACGGTTTAGATATTCCGTTGGTTAATGCTTTAGAAGCCAATGATTATGCCGTATACGACGGTAAGCAGCCTTTGGTTGCTCCGATTAATCATTTGCCATTAAGTTATGGTTGTGCAGGGCTACTGCCGGCTGACCATCAATGGGACAAACCTTATTCGCCTTTGTTTAAATACTCTTGGAGTAAAGTTTACCCTGCCTTACTCGAAGCGCAAATTGTTAACCACCCTAATGCGTTTGACGGGATATTGATGCAGTATTCCAATCCGATGACCGGTGGTCATGTAATGCAAACTATGGGAGCTTCGATGCAATTGTTACCGGCAGGTTTCAAAGGCAAGGCGCACAAACATACCGGTTCTTTTGTCTATCAATGTGCCAAAGGAAGTGGGTATACTATCATTAACGGTGAACGTTTTGATTGGAAGGAACGCGACATTTTCTGTGTACCCTCATGGGCTTGGCACGAACATCACAATGCTTCTGAAACCGAAGATGCTTGTTTATTCAGCTTTAACGATTTGCCGGTGATTGAAGGATTGGGATTGTTTCAAGGGAAAGAATACACTGAAAACAATGGTCACCAATCGTTGTAAGTAAGTAGCGCTAAAACATTAAAGTAAAAAAGATTAACTATAAAAATAAAATCATGTAGAGACGTTACCCAGCTAGGTCTTTACCAAATAACAAACAAATGAAACTACTAACCTACCAAACCGCCGATACCGAACCGCGTTTAGGCTTTTTACACAACAACCAGGTCATCGATATGGAAGACTTTGGTGAGATTTCGAATTTCCCGTTACCCAGTGACATGTTGGATTTGATTGATATGGGTATTGAAATCGTAGAAGAATTAAACGATATGGTGGCCGATACCGAGGCGGCTTATTTGAATGAAATAGCCTATTCGATGGACGAAGTGACTATCCTGGCGCCTATTCAAAAACCGAGAAAGAACATCATCGGCATTGGGTTAAACTATACCGAACACGTTTCTGAAAGCGCTCGTACTTTAGACACGACCGGAAAGCTGCCGCAAAAACCTATTATCTTTTCGAAGCCACCTACCACGGTTACCGCAACTAATACCGAAATTATCAAGAACACCAAACTCACCGCTCAGTTAGACTGGGAAGTTGAATTGGCTGTAGTCATTGGCAAAAAAGGCAAATATGTTCCGAAAGCAGAGGCTATGGATTATGTTTTTGGTTATACGGTAATCAATGATATCTCAGCGCGTGACTGCCGTAGAGAAGGCCAATGGATTGTTTCAAAAGGACAAGATACTTTTGCTCCTATGGGTCCTTTGTTAGTAACGAAAGACGAAATCGAAAACCCGAACAACCTGAACTTATCGCTTAAGGTAAACGGAGTAGAAAAACAAAATTCGAATACCAAATTCCTGCTGTTCAACATTAACGAACTGATTGAAGATTTGAGTATTGTATTTACTTTAGAACCGGGAGACATCATTGCCACCGGAACGCCGGCTGGTGTAGGTGCCGGAAGAGACCCTCAAGAATGGTTATATGATGGCGATATAGTTGAAGCTACCGTTGAAGGAATAGGAACCCTAGTCAATACAGTTAAAGAGATTTCAAAGTAACAACAGGTTGCGTTAGGGAGTGCAGTGGAAATCCTTTTTTGTCAAAAAAGATTGGAACGGAAAGCCCGACCCGTCAGGGGAACGCCCATCATGCTCAGCCAGCACGGAATGAGATAACAAATAAATTAAATGAAAAAATACAGAATAGGACAAATCGTACCGTCATCGAATGTGACGATGGAAACCGAAATACCGGCTATTTTCAGAGCCAGAGAAACCATATTGCCAGAACGCTTTACCTTTCACAGCAGTCGCATGCGCATGAAGAAAGTAACCAAAGAAGAATTGGAAGCCATGGATGCCATGAGTTTGAAATGTGCTCAGGAACTGTCTGATGCGCACGTTGATGTGATGGGTTATGCTTGTTTGGTGGCTATTATGAGTATGGGGCGTGGTTATCATTGCGTGTCTGAAGTCAACTTGCATCAGGAGACTATTGCTAATGACTTCCCTACGCCTATTGTAACTTCGGCCGGGGCTTTGATTAACGGGTTGAAAGTGTTGGGAGCCAAACAAATTTCGATTATTACACCTTACATGCGCCCACTGACCGATATGGTGGTGGATTATATAGAACATCAAGGGATTAAAGTAAAAGAAAGCATCGCGCTCGAGATTCCGGATAACTTGGAAGTAGCGGCTCAAAACCCATTGAATTTATTGGAAATATACAAGCAATTGGACTTAACTGATGTGGATGTTCTAGTAGCTTCGGCTTGTGTGCAAATGCCTTCTTTGGAAGCTATAGATGCTATTCAGGCGGAATGTGGTATACCGGTTACTTCGGCTGCGGTATGTACCACTTACGAGATGATGAAAAAACTGGGGATTCAACCTATGTCAATCATAGGCGGAGAATTATTAAACGGAAACTACTAGTCTAATTTCATTTTATTAGGAAAAGAAATCTTAAGGCGTTAAATCAATGTTAAAGTAATGATTTTAAGACTATTGCAGCAACTTTAATCGTAAATTTGAGTATGATTTTGATTAATTACTTGAACGTTCCGCAAAGGAAATTCAATAGTTGGCTGTATAAAGATGGTACAAGCTAATAATGATAAATCAAAATCAAATAACGGGAGGCCTGAACAGGGTCTCCTTTTTTTTGGCACAAATACACCGGCGTTAAAGTGATGTTAAACACTCATAAACAATTGTTTACCTTTTCATTTATCTTTAAATTTGGGTATGGTTTTGATTGATTAGCAGAAGGCTTTGAGACTTGGTTTTCTCGATTGACGTACAAGAAGGTATAGGGCAATAGCTGATGAATCAAAGTCATAACCCACAAAGGAAATTCGAAAGAGTTTCCTTTTTTTCTTCTCCTCTTTTATGTTATTTTAACCGAAGTCATGCTAAGGCTTCCGGCCACCATTTTATCGTTGAACAAGCTTAGGGTATCTTCTTTTTGTTGCAATCCTAAGGTATACAGCAAAGGCAGGTAATGATCGGGGGTTGGAATAGCCAGTTTAAAAGCACTTCCTTGACGGTCATAATCTAAGAGCGGTTGGTAATCGCTGTGTTGCAAATACCCATTAATGGTAGTACGGGCTTCCAGGGCCCAATCGAAACCGTAATTATCTTTGTGAAAGTTTTGAAAATCAACCAAACCCAAGTTGTGTACGATATTACCACTACCGATAATCAGGACGCCTTTATGACGCAAGGCTTGAAGCTGTTTGCCCAGACCGAAGTGAAATTCCGCCGGTTTGGTATAATCAATGCTCAATTGGATAACAGGCACATCGGCTAACGGATACAAATGTTTGACAACCGACCAAGTACCATGGTCTAAGCCCCATTCTTCGTCTAAGGCTACCTCCATCGGTTTAAGCAACTGTTGGGTTTCATGGGCCAATAGCGGACTCCCCGGTGCCGGGTATTGTACCGCAAACAATTCTTTGGGAAAGCCTCCGAAATCGTGTATGGTTTCAGGAACCTGCATAGCGGTTACCTTAGTGCCGCGCGTAAACCAATGGGCGGAAATACATAAAATAGCCGTTGGTTTTTGTACATCTTTCACGCTGTTTCTGAACCCCTGCACAAATTGATTCTCTTCTATGGCATTCATCGGGCTGCCATGTCCGAAGAAAAATACGGGCATTTTGGCTGTATTGGGAAAGGTATTAGTGATGTACTGTAAATCGTTTAAAGTAGTCATTGTTTAGGCATTTATAAGTAGGATAAAGATAGGCATTTTTTGGAGATGACCGATGTCTAGTAAAGAGATAACAGGCGAAAATTGTCGGCCTCGATTAACAATTAAATGATAATCGTGGCAAAAGATAAAAGATTTGAGATGCCTACAATGGGAAAGAAATGCTATAAAACAAGTTGTTAAGTTTGTTTAAGCAGGAAGTACAGCTTTTTACAGATGTATCAAATAAAACCCATACTCTGAAACAATTAGTTTGTGGGTTTGATAGTATAATATTTTCTTGTTAATCATGTCCAACGTTTCTTCGTGGGACGGAAAAAAAAGCTCAAAAACACCCGGGTTCTTTTCAAAGAAAGCAGCAGGATCGGCAATCTTTTCGCCTTCGAAAAAATATTCGATTACTAAAGGGATACGCATGCTCTGAGTATACTCAAAGACAGTAAAGTTAGACATAGTAGGTGTTATTTAGTTTTGGTATAGCAAAAGTACCTAAACCATTTGGCAAACTATGTTAAATAAACCGAAGCGCACTGTTAAAAAAAGATGTAGTTCATCGAAAATATAACTGTACCAACATCCTCTTGCTAACTTAAAAAACGTAACTACCACCTACTCAGCCATACTTCCGTTTTATCAATAAAAAACTAAAAATTCAAACTTGTACCGCTTTCTTATCCTAATTTACATTATGACACCATTGCCTTTTCTTCAGGCAACAGCAAATAAAAATCATGCCCTAATCCTAACAAAAAGCTCTTGTCCGGTTCCTTTTAAAACAAAATTGAAAGTACTTTTGCCATTCCGCTTCTGCTAAAACTTAAGTATCTTTGAAAAAATGTTGTACACCACAGCAAAGAAACAAGTAACAATGGAAAACATTCCGATAAGACATATACCGGAGACACTCAAAGAGCCTAACCTCTCAGGTAGTTTCAGCATTAGGGCTATTGAAACTCTGTTGTCGGGCAAGGACTTGGTGCAGGAACTTCATCGGCATGATTTTTATTTGCTGTTGGCTTTGCAAAAAGGAGCCGGTTCTCATGAAATTGACTTTACGGCTTATGACATTGGCTACCATACGGTTTTCTTATTGCGTCCCGGACAAGTGCATCAGTTGCATATAAAGGCCGGAAGCACTGGCTATTTGGTACAGTTTAAAACTGATTTTTTGTATTCACATAACAGTGCGGCCCAAAATCATTTAACCAAACTAATCCAATTTTCTTTATATCAACTAAAGCCGGATGGATTTCATAAAATGGAAGTTATATTGGCTGAGGCTTTAAAAGAATATACGACTAAAGCAAAAGGATATCAGGAAGTGTTAAAAGCCAACCTTAGCATATTGCTTATCGAATTGCTGCGCCAACGACAGGATAAAGTACAGTCCACAGCAAAAGGCACTCCGTATGCACAGGAAAAACTGGAAGACTTTTTAGCCTTAGTTGAAACCAACATAACTACGTTGAAACAAGTTTCGCAGTATACTAACTTATTGCATTTGTCTTCTTATCAATTAAGCGCCATAACAAAAACGTTGCTAAACAAAACGCCTTCCGAAATTATAACCGATTATATTCTACTGGAAGCCAAACGACAATTGTTAGCCACCTCCAATCAGGTCAGTCAGATTGCCTATAACTTAGGGTACGATGACGCTTCCTATTTCATTCGCTTTTTTAAGAAACATACTTCTTTCTCCCCGGAAACGTTTAGACAAAACTCTAAATAAGTCCTATTCATCTCCATTTTTGTCCTACCGGTAAGGTTGGCTGTCGAAGTAATTTTGCCTCATAAATTATTTCAAAAAAGAAATCCGTATGAAAACAAAAATGAAACTACTGGCCTCCTTAAAGATATGGCTGGCTATTTATCCGTCAATCACACTTTTTTTATTGGTGTTTGGTAAAGCCTTAACTGCATTGCCATTATACCAACGCACATTTATACTCACGGTGGCCTTAGTCCCTTGGCTGGTATTTATTGGTGTTCCTTTTATAGATTTCATATTCCGTCAAATCAACTCCAATAAGGATAAATAATAGGGATGAAACCTGTTTCCTCAAGACGCCAATTCATCAAACAAAGTGGATTGGCACTTACCGCCGTGGTTTTACCCATTTCGTTTACAAAATCTTCAATCAATACTTTCATGAACACTACAAAATCATTTGATGTTATCATCATCGGAGGCAGTTATTCCGGATTGGCCGCAGCTATGGCTTTGGGAAGAGCCTTAAAACAGGTTTTAGTTATTGACAGTGGTCATCCCTGCAATGCCCAAACCCCTTACTCCCATAATTTCCTGACTCAGGATGGTAATACGCCAAAAGGAATTGCCTCTATTGGTAAAGAACAAGTCGCAAAATATCCTAATATCAATTTCTTTAACGGCATAGCCTCAAAAGGAACGAAAACAAAAAAAGGCTTTGACATAGAAACAGAATGGGGAGAAAAATTCCAAGCGTCCAAAATAATCTTCGCTACAGGTATAAAAGATGTTATGCCCAAAATAGCCGGTTTTGAGGCCTGCTGGGGAATATCCGTATTACATTGCCCTTATTGTCATGGCTACGAAGTTCGCGATACCGCAACAGGCATTCTTGGCAACGGCGACTATGCATTTGAATTGGCAAAAATGATTGCCAACTGGACCGGCGACTTGACTATCTACACCAATGGCCAAGCAACTTTAACAACAGAACAACTGGCCAAACTGCAAAAGCACCATATTAAAGTGGTAGAAAAGGAAATCACAAAACTAGACCATAACACCGGTCACCTGAAAGTCATAGTTTTCACCGATGGCAGTACCGTTCCTCTAAACGTCCTATATTCTCCGAGACCTTTTGTACAGCATTGTACCATTCCCGAGTCATTAGGATGCGAAATGAATGAAGATGGGTATATCAAGGTCAATGGATTTCAGGAAACCACGATTGATGGTGTTTACGCTTGCGGCGACAATACTACCCGATTGCGAGCGGTTGCCAATGCTGTGGCTATGGGAACCACTGCGGGTATGGCGGTCAGTAAAAAACTGATACTCGAACAATTTTAAAAGGGATCAAACTGTAGGATAGTAAATTACTTTAAAAATGTCCTATCCGACTTAATTTTTGTCCTACTAACAGGCCAATGCACAGAAATACCTTTGTCGAAGAAAAAATAAACAATTAAATATTAAATATCATTATTATGAAAATCATTATTGTAGGGGCTACAGGCACCATGGGAACACACTTAGTAAAAGCGTTAGAAAAGGAGCATGAAGTTATCAAAGTTGCCTCAAAAGACGGTGACATCGATGCTGACATCACTTCAACTGAATCAATCGAAAACATGTTTAAACAGGTGGGCACTTTCGACGCTTTAATTTCAACCGCCGGACCCACTTTCGTCGGACCTTGGGGCAAACTGAATGATTCAACTTTCAGACAAGGGGTCGAAGGTAAAATGATGGGGCAAATTAATTTGGTGTTAATTGGCCAAAAGTACATTAACCCTAAAGGATCTTTTACCTTAATTACCGGAGCCTTAACCCACGAGCCTCAGGTAAACTTTGCTAATGCATCAGCGGCTAATGGTGCCGTGGAAGGTTTTGTTCGTGCTGCAGCAATTGAATTGGAAAATGGCATTCGTATCAATGCGGTAAGTCCAACTGTTATTGAAGACTCACCACAATATTTCCCATACTTCCCCGGAGAAATTCCAACTACTATGAGACAATTGGAATTCATGTTCCGCAAAAGTGTATTTGGCAAAGTAACCGGTCATGTAATCAAACCTTAATCGCTCAAGCGATAGCTCCATGGGTCATTATTGCAATGGTAATGGCCTGTGGTTTTCCAATCGTTTCAATCATCATTTAAATCAAAACAATCAGCATGACAAAATATATTATTTACCTCGCCACGCTTATAGCTTCTCTGATAGCTTACAATTCAGGCGCTCAAAACAAAATCAGTTGGGTGCGCTATGACGATGACTTTACGGTCTTAAGAAAAGACAGTTTAAAAAAAGGGCTTGACCAATTAAAATATATCCCATTAGGAAAGAACCATTTCATTTCGTTTGGTGGTGAATGGCGTGAACAAGTACAACATTACAATCATCTGAACTTTGGAGATGTACCACCCACCTATTCCGATGCTACTATTTCACAGCTTTGGCATCGTCTTATGATACATACCGATATAGAACTTGGCAGTCATTTTCGGTTTTTTATGCAGCTAAGCAATACCGCACGGTTTTTTAATGACAATCCTATGGTGCCCGAAATTGAAGAGAACCAGCTAAGTTTGCACCAAGCTTTTGGCGAATTAAAATTCAACAACTGGAATTTCCGATTAGGCCATCAGGAACTGTTTTACGGCAATCATAGGCTGATAACTTTCAGGGAAGGCCCTAATACCCGTCAGGCTTTCGACGGATTGTTGGTAAAACGAAAATTCAAAAACGGTTCACTCGATTTCTTTGCCGTTTCCAAAGTAATTTCAAAACAATATGTCTTTGATGATGAAAGCATGCATGATGGGTTATTAGGAATTTACGGTACTCAGTTCTATGCCAATCGTAAATTGGGATTGGATTACTTTTTGGTTAACTTCCAATCACGAGACCAAAAGTATAATTACCAATCGGGTTACGAAAACCGACAGACTTGTGGTATACGGTTATTTTCAAACTTGAAAATCGTAAACTTTGAATTGGAAGGTGCCTACCAAACCGGAAAGTTTAACGATTTAACCATTGAGGCATACAGTGTCTTAGCTGATGTAAATATAACTGTACTTCCCGCTAAAAAAGGAATCATTGGGCTAGCTGTTAGTTTAGCTTCGGGTGATAAAGACAGTACTGATGGTAAATTAAACACTTATAATTTATTGTACGCCAAACCCGCTTATGGGTTAGTTGCTCCAATAGGCGCCACCAACATGGTAAGTTTATCGCCTTATGTAAAAATAAATCCGGTTCAGAAGTTGAATGTGCTGGCACAAGTTTTTTTCATGGGACGAAACAGCAATCAGGATGGCACTTATTCGCCCGGTATGGTGCAAAACCGACCAAAACCCAATGCGCTTTTTATAACTAATAAGAAAACACTAGGTCAACTTTATGTCTTAGAAACCAATTACCAGCAAACCAAAAACGTATCTTTTGCTCTTGATGCTTCCTATTTTGATATAGGCAGTTATCCTAAAGCAACCGGTGTCGGGAAAGACATTCTTTACCTGTCATTCAAATCCGCTTTTAGATTTTAAAAACACTAAAATTAGTATCTTTACACCTATTCACCGAGATGCTCTTTCATAATAGCAAAAAGTTTTTCTTTATTTAAAGGCTTAGTGATATAATTGGTAAATCCGGCCGAGAAGATACGCTCTTCATCTTCCTTAGACGCATAAGCTGTTTGAGCAATAACCGGTAAGCCCGGACGAAATGAGTGAATAATTTCGAGCGCTTGAAACCCATTCATCACAGGCATTTTAATATCCATCAGTACAATAGCCACCGAAGGATTTTCAAGACAAATGGTTACTGCCTCCTGGCCGTTTAGGGCACGTATAATATTAAAATTTCGAAGCTTGAGTATTTTTTGCAACAGCAAGAAATTGATGTTATCATCTTCAGCTATAAGCACGGTAACCGAACTATCGTTATGGATTTCTTTTACGAGTGTCACCGGTTCCTTAGGCAGTACCGGTAAACGGTCGTATTGTAGCGGAATGGTAAACGAAAAAACGGAGCCTTTACCAAGTACTGAATTCAGGCTGATGGAACCCTGCAGAATTTCGACATAGGCTTTGGTAATGGCCAGTCCCAGTCCTAAACCACCTTCCCGTATGGCCAAATCGGTATCTACTCTTTTAAAACGGTCAAAGATATATTTTTGATTTTCTTCGGTGATACCCAATCCGGTGTCCTCTATCTGAAAAATAAGCTGTTGGTTTTCTTCGTCAATTTGGTACCCAAAACTCACCACTCCGGTTTCGGTATATTTGATTCCGTTAGTAATTAAATTGGTAAGTATCTGTTTGAATTTGGTTTCATCGGTAATGATATTGCGGTTGGGTGGCGTGGTTGTTTCTTTGATGCGTAAGAATACTTTTTTGGTTTTAGGAATGGTTATTTTTATGGTTTCGTACAACTCATGAATACATGCTTCCAGATTAAGACTCGAATAGTTTGGTGTAATTTGATTGGAATCGATTTTAGACATCTCTATCAAATCATCAATAATAGACACTAAGTTTTTACCGCTTTTGTCAATTACCTGAAGGTATTCTTGTTTTTCAGCATCAGTTAGGTTGGTGGTCATCAGCAAATCGGTAAATCCATTGATAGCGTTCATAGGAGTTCTGATTTCGTGTGACAAATTAGCCAAAAACGAAGATTTCAATTGGTCACTTTCTTCGGCCTTAATCTTAGCATCTACCAGCTCTTTTTTGTGGCGGTTATTTTCTTCAAAAAGATTGCCGATATACCTAAACTCACCAGTAGTACTTTTGAGTTCGGTAATCGATTTTTTATCTCCGGTTTCAAGTACATTCCGAATCAAGTGCAGCGGATAATATACCCAATTGCGCGTGAGTAAAAGGCTAAGCAATAAATTGATAAAAAAAGTAAAAACAATCAAGTAAAGTATGGTAGTCGTATTTTCAAAGTAAACCTCAAAATTACGTTCAAATGATAAACAGCCTATGGTGGTTCCATCATACTTGGTTAAAGCGACTTGGCTAGTGATGATATTACTGTTATAAACCGGTGAAATGCATTGATTTTGAAGTTTAATATTTGATCCGGTTAACTTTTCGAGACTATTCAGGTAAGCCGTATCAAGCAAACGTACAACAAAGAAATAGCCGGCCGAAGGGGTTTTATTTTTATGCAAATCAAATGACGGATGAACCGAAGCGCCAAAAACCTCAGTGGCTCCCAGAGGGGTTTGTAAATAAAAGTGACTCAACCCCTGACGGTCTAATGCGGCCATAGCTTGTGCCGGCATAGCGAGTTTTTCATTAAATTTTGCAGTAAGTGTGTGGGTAACAAACTCTTTTTGAGCATTGTAAGCCACCATATAATCAGCCTTATAAATACCTATTTCCTTAGCAATAATTTGATTGTACCAAACAATATCCTTTTTTTTAATAAAAGTCTCAAACTCATCCCAATTAGTATCATTATTTATATAAACCGAAATGGGCTTGGCGTTCATCTCAAGCAATTGCGTAATCTGGCTCTGGTATTGTTGGGTGGAATCGTTGTAAACCTGCTCCTGAACTTTAAGGTTGTAATAATACAGCGAAGAATAAAGCAGTATAAAAATAATACTGGACGAAAAGATCAGCAGTACTATTTTAGGGTATGTTTTTTTAACTACCATCGTTATTTTTAAGATTTAGGGGTGACCAAAATACTAAAAAAACTTTACTCCAACACTTATAGCATGTTAATACTATATCATTTTAACTAAAATAAATTGTTTTATCTGAAAAACTGAATGTTTTTTTATCAATATCTTATCTCAACAAGAGTAATACCTATAAGTAAAGTATCACAAATAAATTTATAACTTAAAGATATATTGCTTTTAAACTTGGTCCAATGCTTTACGTTTTTGAGAGCCTATTTCTTTAAAGTAAGTTGGTGTTAATCCGGTTATCTTTTTAAATTGGGTAGAAAGATGTGCCACACTGCTGTATTCTAATTGAAATGCAATTTGCGACAGGGTAAGTTGATCGTAAACCAGTAGTTCTTTGGCTTTTTCGATGCGTTGTTCAATAAAATAATTTTCGATGGTACGGCCTTCAACCGCCGAGAATAAACTACTCAGGTAAGTATATTCATGATGCAGTTTATCCGACAAGTAAACCGACAGCTTGCTTTTACTGTCCTCCCCTTCGGCTTCATTACGAGCTCTTTTAATAACCAACTGTTTAATTTTTTCAACTACACCACCTATAGGGCTATCAATAAGTTCAAAACCTACTTGATTTAATTTTGCTTTCAGGATTTCTTTTTTGATGGGTGTTAGAGCCGTTGTTAAATGAATTTCGCCAAAAACAACCTTGTGAAATGCAATTTCTTCAGCTGTTAAAATAGCTTCCACCATCATCACACAACGTTGGCAAACCATATTTTTGACTAAAAGTACAGGAGTGTTCATAAGGTAAAGTTAGTAATTTGAAATGAAAAAATAAGAGCTATTAGCCATACAAAATAAGCCGCTCCTTTGAGGAACGGCTTAACTTAATTTTTACTGTGCTAATGTTATTGACAAGAAGCACAAGTACAATCAGCACCACAATTACAATTTTCGCAGGTACAATTTGGATTGCTGCATTTTACGTTTGTGGTTTCGGGTGCACATTGGCACTGGTTTTCAACTGTTTTCATAATGATTAATGATTTATTGTTATTTATAAGACAAAGATAAGGTGACACTACAACCCCACTATTATAGAACTTTGGGAACGCATTATATAATTTTGGGATCTTACTTCAACAGAAAAATTTGCTTTTATTTTGGATATACATGGCCTCTGAAAACCTTTGTTAAGCATCCTATTAAAAGTAAACACGATTTGTTTACCTCATGTAAACCTTAATTAAGTTGAGCGTATTTTGCTTTTTACGAACTTTGTAATGTACTTAAATTACATTTTATGAAAAAGCTGTACATCACAGGTCTTTTACTGGTTCTTTCAGCATTATTACAAGCTCAAACCTTTGAATGGTTAGCAACGCCTGCTATAACTTTTAGTGCTAATCCCGAAGGCATTGGGTATCCAACCGCTACTGATCAGCTGGGAAACACTTTTGTATGTGGATTTAAAGATAATGCCCATCCTTATACAGATATCTTTGGCAATCTTTGGTTTTTGAAATTCAATCCTAGCGGACAAGTAGTATTTAGTAAAGTTATTAGCGGTACAGTCAATGCCTATAAAATGTTGGTTGACGGTGCTGGTAATTTATATATTGCGGCAGCTTACATTGATGAAATTCAGGTGGATGATTTACATCTGACGACCAATCTTCAAGGAGTAAAACCTATTTTATTAAAATTTGACAACAACGGAAATTTGCTATGGCACAAAACCATACCCGATATGTTTGTAGAACATTTTAAGGCATTGGCTATTGACGAGCAACAAAATATTTACATTGGTTATGACACTTATATGGATTCATATATTGAAAAACTGGATGCCAATGGAAATTCACTACAGCTAATTACACAAACACAAGTAAAATCTATTTCAAGTGTAAGTATAGATACTGAAGGAAACATCTTCGCTACAGGTTCCTGTGCCGAAACCAATGTAAGCTTCAATGGGACTCCCATGACGAATACTTTGCCCTATAATACCTACTTGGTCAAATACAACTCCTACGGTCAAATGCAATGGATGCATTTTGTGGAAGATGTTACCTGTCCTGAGCCACAGGTATTGGTTCGTACTCCTGATGAAGTCTATTTCAGTTCCTATTTATTTGGAAATTATACTTTTGGAAACCTCACTACTGAAGGTCCCATTAATGGCTTTAGCGATTTCTTTTTGGCTAAACTCAATTCGAATGGTGTTTACCAATGGGTGAAAGAAGTGCCCGGAGCCGGAGAAGTCATAGTAGGTAACCGCAATTATCTGGCGTTGGATACCAATGGAAATTTATACCTAACGGCCAGAACCAGAGGAACTATTCAATGGAGTCCAACAATAAGCACACAAACAGCAGGTTTTAACCATGACCTAATAGTATTAAAATACAATCCGCAAGGGGAAGTGTTATGGGCTAAATTGGCCGGAGGCAACTCAGAAGACCGAGCTGATGGCATTACGGTATTACCGGATAACAATGTGGTACTAACCGGTATAGTCAACGGGGATGTAACTTTTGATGCGCTAACACATAATTCAGCCGGTTTTGCCTATTATCCCTTTGTGTCCAAACTTAATACCACAACACTAAATGTAAACAGTCCATCACTGCACAGTATATCGGTTTATCCCAATCCTGCGCAAACTACTTTAGTCCTTGCGGCTAAGGATTATACCGAAACGGCCAGTATCTACAATCTTTTGGGACAAAAATTAAAAACCGTAAACTGTAGGAACGAAACAACCACAATCGATATTACAACTCTACCCAAAGGAACCTATTTTATCCGATTAGAAAACAACCAAGTCATTCGTTTTGTAAAAGCGTAATTCTGTTTTTAACATAAATTCAATATTACTATCTTTACGTTAGTATTATCAATTCATAATTTATAATTCGTAATTAAAATGACAGTTTCCGATATCATGAATGAACTCGAGGCCAAGGGCAGCGACACCATTAAAAACATTTTGCTCAAACATGGTGTAAAAGAACCCTTTTTTGGAGTTAAAATTGAGTACCTAAAAATCATTGAAAAGAAAATTAAAAAGGATTATGCGCTGGCACTAGAGCTTTATGCTACCGGTAATGCAGATGCTATGTACTTGGCGGGCTTAATTGCCGATGATGAAAAAATGACGAAGGAAGATTTGCAAACTTGGGTGGAAATGGCAGAGTCCAACAACATTAACACTTACGCCTTACCATGGGTAGCGGCCGGTAGTCGGTATGGTTTTGAAATGGGCCTGCAATGGATTGATGCTAAGAAAGAACACATAGCTGTAGCGGGTTGGGCTACTTTAGGAGGCTGGGCTACACTCAAAACTGACAGCGAATTAGACATCGCCGTCTATAAAAATTTATTAACCCGAGTAGCAAATGAAATACATACCGCAGGAAACCGCGAAAAACAAGCTATGAATGGTTTTATTATAGCCGTCGGAACCTATATAGCTGAATTATCCGAAGATGCCGTTGCCACTGCTAATAAAATTGGGATACTAAGTGTAGATATGAATGGCACCGCCTGCAAAGTCCCTTTAGCAACTGATTATATTAAAAAAGCCAGTGACAGAGGTACAATTGGTAAGAAAAAAAAGAAATTGAAATGCTAAGGCATTAAATTTTCAACTGGCCGCTTGAGGTTTGTGTAAATTAATTTGGAGTGCTTGTGTTATGTCGTTTTTATAATTAGGATTGTGGTGTTTTTTCATTAAATAATTGGCACCCATTTGAAAAAAATGACGGGCCAGTTTTTTGGGAAAAGCACCGGAAACGATAACCACAGGAATGTTCTTCCATTCTCTGGATTTTTTTAACACCTCCAACACTTCTTCACCATTAACAATTGGCATGTGTGTATCCAAAAATATCATATCGGGAGTTGTGGTTTGGCTTCTAAGTGCCTGTAACATCTCATAACCACCCTTAAACACCAAAACTTTATTCCCTAATTCTTCAGCCACATTTTTAAAACTGGCCAAATCATCATGGCTGTTATTAAGATAAAATATCGATAAAGAAGTTTCCATAATCACTGTTTTATAATATTAAAATTAGTGGATTACCGATCAAAATTTTTACATGATAATGGGATTTCGTTGTATAATTTCAACATGAATTTCTTGTGTGGTCTTCGCTTTAGTTTTTCCTATCTTTGCGTCGTTAAAATTAAAATTGATATCATGAAATTTATAGCTTCTCGCCTTTCTTCCGGCAACAAAATATTTCCCGCAGAGATTTATTTAGAACCCACCGGAGTTACTATTAAAATTCCGGGGCTTTTTAGCGGAGAAACCAAACATTTTGATTACGAGCATATTGCTTCAGTAGAAATTGATACCCCTTTAGTAGGCTTTTCTTCAATTACCATTTTTGCAGGAGGTACTATGATGGCGGCTAACGGGTTTACAAAAGCCGAAGTAAAACAAATTAAGGAAGGTATAGAAAAAGGCAAGCTGGAAGTAAAAAACAGTCAGCGTGAATCGTCACCAACACAGACTCAGCCTTCATCCAGCTTAGCTGATGAGTTGAAGAAACTGAAAGAATTGGTAGATGCCGGTGTGATAACTTCTGAAGAGTTTGACCAACAAAAAAGAAAAATGTTGGGGCAATAATACCCTAATATACTTTAAAATATAAACAAAAGAGACGCGATATTCGCGTCTCTTTTACTTTCAATTAAATACTTAACTTAAAATTGAAAATAGATAAAGGAGCTACCACTTTCTTGAGCGAAAATAATAGCCAATAACAGAAATGACCAAACTAAACTTAGCCACAGCCACGATACTCTATGAGCTACATCGAGCACTTTGGTATTGCGCATTACCCAGTGGCATAACAAAATCAACGGGACAATAATAGCAACCTTTAAAATGGCTAACGTAGTTAATAAGGCTTTATCTCCTGAAGCAAACCCAGACATTGCACAAAGTAATTGCCAAGCTTTTCCAAATGTATCCGAACGGAAAAACACCCAAGTTACATTCACCAGCATAAACGTTAAAAAGGCATAGAAAAAACCAACCCATTGACTGTTTTCATCGACAATGCCTTTAGGGTTATCGATGTTTTTACGATCTTTATAATATTTCTCTACCCAAAGGTAAATGCCATGCAAACCACCCCAAGCTACAAACGTCCAATTGGCACCATGCCATAATCCGCCTAATAACATAGTCATCATTAGGGCAAAATATGTCCTCATTTTACCATGACGATTACCTCCTAACGGAATGTATAAATAGTCTCTTAACCAACTTGACAAAGTAATGTGCCAACGTTTCCAAAAATCGGAAAAGCCTATAGCGGCATATGGATAATTGAAATTTTGAGGCAGTACAAAACCTAAACACAATGCTACACCAATAGCACAAGTAGAATAGCCGGCAAAATCAAGAAAAATTTGTCCCGAAAAAGCAAACACACCAATCCAAGCATCAAGCATAGGCAAAGCATCATGGGCATCAAAAACGGTATCAGCCGTGTCCGACAACATACTATCGGCCAAAACTACTTTCATGAATAAACCTAACGTAAGCAGTAATAAACCATCCATCATTTGCTTGCGCGAAGCAACTCTTGGCGATTCAAACTGAGAGACTAATTGCGGAGGTCTTACTATTGGTCCTGCCACCAAGTGCGGAAAGAAAGTCACGAACAAGGAAAAGTCGAGCAGTGATTTTACCGGTTCACTTCTCTTTTTGAACATATCAATCGTATAACACAAGGTGGTAAAAGTGTAAAACGAAATCCCTGCCGGCAGAATAATATTAGGTGTAGCCGGATGAAAATTGAACCCAACCAAATGGCAAACTGCAACAAAATTATCGAGCAAAAAAGTACCGTATTTAAAGAAACAGAGCATGCCTAAATTGCCAATCAGACTGATGACTAATAAGAGTTTCTTTTTATGCGGGTTCTCTTGGGTATACAAAGCTCTTCCCACAAAGAAATCGACTACTGTTGACAACCACAGCAACAGTATAAAAGGGGGATTCCAAGCAGCATAGAAGATATAACTGGCGGCCAGTAAATTGATTTTCTTAACCCTCCACGACAACGGTAAGTTGTGCAAGAATAATATCAGTATAAAAAATACGACGAAAGTGTACGAATTGAATACCATAATTACAGTTTTTTAGGGTTAGTATTTTGTAAAAAAGTAAATCCGGGCTGTTGTGACAGTAAGCGGAAAAACTCTTTGGTAAACAATTTGGCATCTGCCTTTTTTAAATGGGATAATTCAGGACAGTCAAAATGAGCTATAGCCGGATAATCCATGAAGTGAATTCCGGGACATTTTGTTTCCGCTAAGAGTCGGTTCCAGAATTTTTCTCTGGGAAACCCCATATTTTCACCTTGTAAATAGACTCCGCTGGATGGTGTTCGCACAAATACTACTTCACCTCCACGGGCTTTTATTTTATCAATATCAGCTTTAACCGATTTAAAAATAGCATCAAACGCAGCCGGTGGCATTGGCGGAGCACTCATAGCCATTTTAGCAAAAAAGCCCCAGATGGCTTTCACTTGATTGCGTTCGGCTTCATTGGCAACAAAACTATTGGTCATATAAGCCTGTCGGCCAAAAGTATTTCTTTTAAAATTCATTGGAAATGTCGGCATCATAAAAACACCCGGACGACTTGGAATTTGTAGCGCTTCTAATCGGGCATTAGTCGACAAAAAATCCTTATCCAAAAAAGCAAACTTTGATTCCAATACTTTATTCAGTTCAAAACTAGCTCGTTGTGCCGGTGTTCGGTCATAATAGTATTTGATATTTTCGTTCGCGGTTTCCATAAAAGGGGGTGCCATATTAAAGAACAAACCTTCGGTTACGTCAATAACCAATTTCCCTTTGAAGTTAGGATCATTTGCTAAATCGGTTAAAACTGGTCTCGGGCAAGTGCCTTCCATGGCCAGCTGCACCGGTAGTGTGGTGGTGAGTTTTCTCCAAGTAGCTCTGTCTAAATCATATTTGATTCGGGAAGACCCTATAAAAACAATCGTTTTATCAGTTGGTCCATAAATTTGAGCGCGTTTATCGGCCCATAACGGCGGTCCATCATCATAATCAACAGAGATTCCCTGATTTCTTAAATACAATTCATAACCAAGGACTACACAAACTACGATAACCAAAGTTACCATAGCAGACTTGAATAGCGATTTTTCATTCATACTGTAAAGAGGTTGGTTAGTAAAAAATAAAATGCAATCCTATCAAGTGGGGAATTGAATGCTGGATTTGCTCATAACTATTTCAAATTTAAATAATTAATAAAGAGGCATACACATACTCCTATTTTACTTATTAACGATTTTCCTGTTAATAAATCGAACTCAAAATGGAGTGAACTAAAATTCAATAATCTTTCGTTACATTAGCTTAAAAAAGAAGATGCTTCAACAACAATTGGAATTAACAAACGAATTAACCTCTCCTCTATTCCGAATCATGTGGATACAAAACCGGAATGAACCCCACCGCCGTCATTTTGAAAATAACATTTGTGCTTTTCATATTGGCAACGGATTGATTCTTTCGGTAGCACATAATTTGAAAACCGAGGCAAAGACATTTAAATCAATTGAGCAAAGTGTATTTGAAACTGCTATTTTACCCTATTTGAATTCGGCACAAACGCAATGGTTTGAAACTTGTTTTCCGTTAGATACTACAAACAACAAGCGGTATTGGACCAATAATAATCCCAGTGATTATCAGTTTGCCGTTGATATTTTAAGGCAAATTAATTTTGACACCCGTTGGACTTCATTAATGGATAAAAACATAGCCAAACCCCATCTCATTATTCAATTTAAAAACAATGAGTTTTATAATGACTCCTCGCTTACACCTCATTTTACTTCAGACACATATTTTGAAGAATCAGGCATTAACAGGCATACATTTTTGGTTGAAGTAGAATTAGTAGAGGCTTTTTACAGCGAAGATATAGCGTTGTACCGTATCATAAATACGCCGACTGAAGTGATTAAAGCCATGCCGAGTCTAACCGTAGATTTTTCTATTTTAAATGACAATCAGGAGCAGTATTATTGTCTGCAAAGCTCACCAACCAGTGAAATTGGAAAGCTACTCAACAAAGCTCAAATTGAAGGTTTTACAGACCATTTTAGCTTTTTTCAGGATAGAATTGGCGGAAATTATACTTTTGAAGGATTGCGTTATTTAATTAAAGGGTACTTCCGATTTGGTTCTTCAGGCGCTCCTTATGTTTTTTATGATACCAAAAGCAAAGACTTTAAAGTAAATGCAATTCAAAGTGAGGCCTGCCCGATTCAGCTTTCTATTGACAACAAAAGAGAAGGTAATTTTCAATATATAAATGCTTTGGCTTCACCTTTACAAATCATTCAGGAAAAGTTAGAAAAATATATTGCCACAGCACAAAACCTATAATAATCACAAAAAAAACCACCACATGAAGTGATGGTTAGTTGATTATGATAACAGGGTTAATGTTAGTTCATCAACGTTTTTTTGATTACTGTTATATCGTTTTCTAATGTTATTTTTACTAAAAGTGCTTGTGTGCCAACTGATAAGTTTCCGGTTTGGAAATTAGTAGTGTTTAATCCGCTTTGCGAGAAGATTTGTTTTCCTGAAAGATCAAACACTTCTAGTTTAGCAATTGGTGAGGCTTCACAAAGAACAGTAAGTTGATGTTGATTCGTTAACACCACAACAGCAGCATTGAAATCGGGAACAACCGTACCTAGAGCCGTGTTAGTGAAATGAAGTTCGAAACGACTTTCAAAAGTACCGCTTGTAGTAGTAAATGTAAAATCGCCTGATTTCATATCATGATACACACCTGTTACCTTATCAAGCATATAAACATTCTGATTTTCAAACAATCCGTCAAAGTTCTCTAAGCTTATGGTTAAAGTTCCATTAGTAGTCGTGCTATAGGCTACAGGAATTACATCATTTTCTGAAAAAGGTAAACTTTTACCTTGAATAGATAAATCATAGTCACCTACCATAGTATAAATTGCTACAGGATTCCCAACCGGCATTGTTTTACCATCAAACATGGTATCAAAATCATTAGTAGCTCCGGTAACATATCCCAATAACATTTGGTTATAAGCGCCTTGTGTATCGGTCAATGACAACCACAATCTATGTTTTTCTATAGATGATACTGATGAATTAGCAGCCGTATTACTATTTCTAAAGAATTGAGTATTTGTATTCGTTACACGCATAGCATTTTTAAAAGAAGCTGTATAAGTTCCATTCGCTTTGGCTGTATTGGCTTCAATAAAAAATCCTTGACCTGCTCCTATTTTTCCTGTTGGGTAAATATTTCCTGAAAGAGCAGGTGTTGAAGTTCTTACACCTCCTGTAAAATTATATTTTGCATAATCATTAATAGTATAATTATTATTGGTAATGCTGGTGTTGTGTGTCCAAAAATAAATGGTTCCATTTACAACTGTTGAGTTGGTAGCATCTGTTAGGAATAAATCAATATCAATAGCAGATGGATAAGGATTACCGATAAGATTATAGGCTCCGGTACTTTTCACTATAGAAACATTAACCACTCCATTGTTAGGAACTCCGACAAAATTTGTTTGGAGTGTAGCAGACAATAAAGGGTCTGGTGTTCTTCCGATATACCCCACTCCCGGTGTCATTGCGGTTGAGTTGGCTTGGTAAACCCAATTGTTGATACTGGGACTAAATGAATAACACATTGAGCTGGTAGCCAATTGACTTAAAGCAGCACCGGCTACCGGAGATGACCAATAAGTATAATCATATAATTTAAGTGGAGAGGTTTGTCTACTATAAGTAATGTTACCTGAATTGACAGCAGCATCATTGGTTTGTACCAAACTGGCCGTATCATCAAAAGATAAAGAACCTGCAGTTACTTTTACCTCATTAACAAGAGATAAAGTTGTTCCGGCAGTAAAAACTACATTTCCTGATGTTACATGACAAGAACATCCGGTTATATCAGAGGAAGAAGAAAAATCTCCTGAAAAAACAATTCGTTGTGAACTTGTAGGAGGAGTTCCTGATGACCAAACGGTTCCGTTCCAAGTATTTGATGGCTGGCTTAACGTTACGCTTGTACTTGAAGATATACAGCCAGTACTATTTTTTGCTGTAACACTATACGTGCCAGCAGCCATTGAGTTAAACACTCCTGTTGTGTTAGTATAAGTTGTTCCGTTAGTACTATAGGTATAGCCAGCTCCGGTAGGTGCTGTTATAGTAATTGAACCATTGGCAACATTACAACCCGGACTTGTAGGCGTTACTGTAGGTGCGGCAGGTGCTGCTGTTACTGTTACCGTTACTGCTTTTCTTAGCGTAGTAACCGAACCAGTGGTCGCCTGAACATAATAAGTTGTATTAGCGGATAATGTTGGTGTCGTGTAAGTAGTCGAATAAGGACTTGAAGTAACTGTAGTCGTTAAGAAAGGAGTTCCACCTGTAGCAACTGTAAACCATTCATAAACTGTTGTGGCTGAAGGCGTAGGATTTTTAGCCGCTGTTATCGTTGCTGAACCTGAAGCACATATAGTTGTCCCTGTTGTATTAACGGTGTTATAGCCACCACCTGAAACCAAAGTAGGGAAATCCATTAAAACTCCTCCACCACTACCGTTACATGAAGCTACTTTGGTGCCTCCTACCTTTATCAAATCTGAGGCACTACAGTTAGTTCCGGCACTTAAATTTCCTCCGGCTTCAACTATGATAGCGGTGTTAGCCGCAAAGGACAAATCATAATTACCATTAGAGAAATCAATACTGGCATTGTTTCTAATAACAAACTGGATGGCTCCTAAACAAGTCAAATCCAAGTTAGCATTCATATTCAAGACTGTAGCATTTGTTCCGTTACCAACATAAATAGTAGAACATGAAGCCAATGAAGCACAACTTAACGTACTTGAATTAACGGTAGCTCCCGTAATAGTACATTGTGCTCTGGTCGTGATCGAATAAAATGAAGCGACGATTAATAAAAGTAGTATTTTTTTCATATGCTTTATTTTGTAAAAATAGATTTGGGATTAAACTATGTGGCAAAGTTATCTCCATATCAACAGTTTACACAAGTAAGTCGATATTCAACCTAAAAACTCTACAAACTACACTTAAGTTGGACTTATTAACAATTAAATAGCAGTTATTAACAATAAAGCGGGTATGATTTTCTTGAAATGTTCCTTAAAAACCAATAATGATGAAATAGCAGTCATTTAATAATTTTCATGATAAAATAAGTCTTTCAATCACAACTTATTGAATACAAATCAATAAACAAACTGATTTATTTTGAAATTTAACATTCAATTCATTACATTTGATTTAAGTTTTTATTAACATTTTATTTTATGGTTTCACTTTTACACTTCTATTCGACTAAAAGTAAAGAATACAAGTATTTGTTGTTGTGCATTATCTTTTTCTCTTATCATGAAACAAGAGCTGTCAACTATTATGTAAATGATACTTCCCTGAAAGGAGATTTGTATACCAAAACCATAGGAAATGACAATAACGACGGTCTATCGCCTGATTCTCCAAAACTAACTATATCCGCTGCCTATCAGAAAGCCAAAGAAGGGGACACCATTTTTGTTGATACCGGAAATTATTCAGAAATCAATACAAAAGGAGAATTACGGTTTGAAAACAAAAAGAATATACACTTTATTATAAGAGGCCAATCTGAGGATGTTTTTACTAAAACACCTTTTCCTGCCAATGAAAAAAATGCTCCGGATGTTTTTTATATTAAAAATGACAAACCGGTCAGTCGTGAAGTCTATTTGAATAATCCGAAAGAAAAGTAAAAGTCAAAAGGATGAAAAAACTAGTTTCCTATCTGTATGTATGTTTGATTTACATCGGTTTTTCAACCGGTCTTTTTGCCCAACCCGCAAATGATGCCTGTGGTTCCGCCATACCGATAGCTGTAACTGCCGGAAGCTGTAATTCTACTTTTTATACTAATGTTGCTGCTACCACAGTAGGAGATCCCGCCACCCCGGCCTGTTGGTCTCCAAATAGTTTAAGTCATTCCGTTTGGTTTTCTTTTGTAGCCACTTTGGCTGATATAGAAATTTCAACCAACTTCAGTGGAACTTTAGCCAATACACAATTAGCGGTTTTTAGCGGAAGCTGTGGCTCTTTAACCCAAATTGCCTGTCAGGAAGATATCAATCCGGCTACCGGTTTATATCATACCGATATCATCTTACATGGTTTAACTGTTGGCAACACTTATTATTTGCTAGTAGACGGCAACGGAAATACTACGGGAACTTTTGGAATTTGTGCTCAGGAAGCTTTACCCATCGGGCCTACTTTACCGGTACAAGACTGTATAACAGCTTCTACATTATGTAATCTCAACAGTGTTTCGGTACCAAACGGAACCGGAAGTGTTGGGGTTAATCAAGAAAGTCCATCTTGTTTTGGAGCACCGGGAGAACGTTCTTCAAATTGGTATAGTTTTACAGTAGCCACATCGGGAATATTGCAATTTGCTATTACGCCTACTTCTGTAATTGATTATGATTTTGCCGTTTTCAATACCTCAAGCTCCTGTCCGGGTACAGAAATATCTTGTAACTGGAGCGGTACTACAGGACCAGGTGGCGTTACAGGTTTAGGCTGTTCCGGACCTCAATGCAACCCTACTTTTACAGTTACAGCG